>JBDSFA010000222.1:0-17784 GCA_039919785.1 Dokdonella sp.
GCTGGCTGCGCAGGTCGCGTTCGGCGAATGCCTGCAGACGATTTTCGATCGCCTGCATTTCGCGCTCGCACGCCGCGATGGTTGCGAGCACGCCGTTGAGCGTCTCGCGCAACGCCATCGGCAGATCATTGTCGGCGTCTTCCAGTGCGGCGAGCACTGCCGGTCGCACCTTCGCCGAGCCGATCAGAATCACCACACCGAACTCGCGCAGCAGACCACGCAGCACATTGATGGCAGCGGTGCGCTGCGCTTTGTGAAATTCGCGCACGCGATGCAGACCCTGGATGCCTTGTTTATCCGGCGTCTTGATGGGCGCGCGACGGATCGATGCGCAACGCGCGGCTTCGAGCAGACCCGCGGTATCCGTGCGATCAGTCTTGCCATGCACGTACGGACGCACCGCGTGCGCGGGCAACAGCTCAACGTCATGACCGATCGGTTGGAAATGCCGCGCCCAGCCATGCGCCGATCCGCACGCTTCCATGATCACGCGCAGCGGTGCGCGGTTGGCAAGCGCCTTCGCCAACGCGCTGCGGCTGAGACGGCTGCGTTCGATGATGCGTGCATCCGCATCGGCGAACGCGAGTTCAAAGACATCCTTGGCCAGGTCGATCGCCACGGTGGTGACGACGGCGGTTTTGGGCGTAGCATCCATGGCGAACTCCTCTCGTGATCCCGTGTCCTCATGGAGACATCGGTCTGGCTCATCGAAGCCGTGGCGATGTGGGAAGAGTCCATTCGATCATTGAACGCACGGCTCCACGGCCGCTCAACTCCAGCGCGAGGCGTCAAACATGCTGAGAAAATTCCTCGCTGCTATCGGCCTGGGCGTCGCTGCCAGCACAGGTGCCATCGCTGGTCCTCCCTATGCGCCTTACGCGAGCGAGGCCGCCAACGCCATCTACAACCTCTTGTTTTGCGATGATCCGAAAGCATTCCAATCCAAGGCGGAAGAGAACGCCACACCTTGGCAAGCGGCCCTGTCCTCAGACGACGTCTCGGCCCTGGAAGTCCTCGCCGCCGACGAGTCGCAGGAAGGCCGCATCAGGTACTTGGCGTTCTCGCGGCTTCGTGGCCTCGGACACGCGGTTGTTGCCAAGACGTTGCTCGGTGTAATCATCGAAGTACCTTTGGCCGGCGGCCTCGATGCTCTCGCCGCGTTTTCCGAGGGCGGCGTGCGCTATGTCAACCAGTCGGGCAAGCTCGTTGTCATAGAGGGACTGCAGAGCTTTTTGCCGATGGTGAAGCGGTTGTTTGCAGCGGCGCAGCCCGTTGTCATGCGGATCGGTCCGTGGGACAAATCGCGTCTTGCACCACCAAAGCCCGGCAACGTGCGGCTGACTTTTCTGGTATCCGATGGGCTGTACTTCGGTGAAGGTCCAATGACCGTGATGCAACGTGAGCCGATGGCCGGACCCGTCATTCAACAAGCCGCCGAACTTCTGAAGGCCGTTGTTGCCACAGGTACGAAATGACGCCTCAACGTTCATCCAAGCGGGCCGCTGCGACCGCCAGCAGGAACCCCACGCTCGACGTGGCTGCGGCCACTTGCCTCAGTCGTTGGGCATGACATTTCATTCCATGGCAAATTTCAACGTCACCGAGATCAAGGCCTTCGTTCCGGCGAAGGATTTCGAACTGTCCAAGCAGTTCTACAAGGATATCGGGTTCGCGATGGCTTCCGACGGAGGCGGCGTCGCGTATTTCCACCACGAAAATTCCAGCTTTCTGCTTCAGGATTTTGGCACTCAATCGCTCGCTGAAAATTTCATGATGCACATGCTTGTCCAGGAAGTTGAAGCGTGGTGGCATCGCATTTCTGAAAGCGGCGTCGTCGCGAAATATGGCGTCAAACTATCCGACATCGAGCTTCAACCGTGGCACATGCGCGACTTCTGCCTCACCGATCCGTCGGGAGTGCTCTGGCGTATTGGCCAGAACACGGATTGAGTCCGAGGTCCGTGCAACTGACCTGCGCTGGCCGCCGTTCAAACGATCGGTTGCAGAAACATTCGACCGTACGCGATGAATGCCATGAGCAGGCCGAGCACGCTGCTCAGGATGATCGGCGGGATCTCACGGTACTTGGTGTGCACCCCGACGAATACGAGGCTCTCGATCGCCAGGATCGTGGCGGCCACGACCGTGAGCATCGGCTGCCAGTGGAAAGCAGCGGGAACGATCAGCCCGACCGCGCAGACGAGTTCCAGGATGCCGAGCGCCATCCAGGCTTGCCGCGGCAACGCACCGAAGGATGGGACCCCTTCGCTTATCTTTTCGAACATGAAGACCTTCATGACGCCCGACGCTCCGTACAGAAGCGCGGCGAGAACCTGCAGAACCCACAACAGAATGTTCATCGTTTGCAGCCTCCCGATTTCCGCGTCGGCGCGCGTGGGGCGATTTTTCCCCGCAACGTCCACGCTCTGTGCACTTATCCAGTGATCATGGATATCGCCTGAATTGAGCCGCTGCCGGCGCGGTCTATACCCTGGTCCGCATCAGCCGCAGCGATGCAACAAGACCGATTACGGAAATGCAGTCTGGCAGCGTTGCAATCCGCATTGAGCTGACGAGGCAACACGCCATACAGAGAACGACATGATCACCGGCAGCGGCCCGCAAGCCCAGGGCAAAAGCCTCATGCGCTCGGAGTTGACGGGAAGTCTCTTACGGAATTGTTAGCACCCAGATCAGGGACTTTCTGGCCGATGACCACTGCTGCTCCAGTCCGAAAGAATTTTGAAAGCACCTCGAATCTGCTCAGGCGAAAACTCGCAGTGACCGTCGCCGACAGGCGGCAAAACAAGCGGTTGAATTGTTGCACCAGCGGCGCGAACCAGCTCTGGGTATGCCAGATAGTAGCGCTCTGGAACTGTAGGATCGCTGTTGTTGTATTGAAGTACCAAAGGCTTATCAATACGAACTGTGAGGGTTCCATCTCCCGTTAGGTATCGCATGGCGTTGTTATTGCCTCTGTAGCGGCGCACGCCCTTGTTGAATGCGACATCATCTCCAAAGCCAGAGTAAATCGTTGCGTCGTTGTCTACAGGCATGCCGCCAGCACGGGCTCGCATATCTTGCAGCACCAAGTAGTGGAGGCTGATGACCCCCGCGAGCCCCTCTCTCGAAACCTGCGTATGCGCTGCAATCATGTTGGCAGCACTTTCGTTGGTCTTCAGAGCGGATTCAACTCCATTCATGACCGAGCCTTGATCCATGGCAGGTGATGACGGATCGGAAATGCCGCCCGAAGGAAGCCCAGCCGCGTGGGGAAAGAAGTAATCAAACGCCGCCAAGGATGTTAGAGCATCGTCGAATACGCGCGCGGCAGGAGCATTGACGCCGCACAGCGAAAATGCTCCGTCATAGTAATCTCCGAATTTCTCCAGACTTGCCAAGGAGACGTGGCCGCCGAGCGAGAACCCGACGAGATACGTTTGGCGCGGCTTGCCGTACTTTTGTGAGAAATACGCGCGGAGCTGCTCGTTATCATGGATCGCGTCAGCTACTGCCCACCCCTGAGATGCATATGCACTTTGAGCAACTGCGTATCGATCAGCCAAGAAGCCGGCCGTTGCCTCGTTTTGTGGCCATGGTGTCGCACGAGGAACGCCCTTGGGCTCATACCCATGCAATAGCATGACAAGCCGGCCATTCCAGTTGACAGGAATATCTATCCTATAAGGAACTCGTTCTAGAGTGCCGCGATCCAGCACAGGCGAGTCTTTTACGGTTTGATGCTCAATCGCCCGAGAGGCGCACCCTGTAACAAAGCCGATGGCGAGAGTAAGCGCGAAAGACCGAACAATATTCCATGTCATGCGAGATACGTCGTCTGGGTGCTAACTCATGATAGCCAACTGCTTGATGCTTTGACTGCATGTGCCAAGGCTCGACCCGACTTCGCACGAGACGCGTACTAGATCTGCATGACCGGCGAGTGCCGTATGGTCATGCACCCGTGTACTTCTTCGTCCGTGGTCTCGGGCGACATTGATCGGACCATCGAATCGGTTGCCGACGTAACGCGCCGACTGCTGCGACAGCTTCGGCGTCATCTGGCCCAGGGTTTCGCAACGCGCCTTGCCGGCTTCGTGGTCGAGGCGACAACGGCAGGGTCCAGCAAGTGCCTTCGCTTGAGGTGCCGGATCGCAACCTGGATCGTCGACTTCGCCAGTCCTGTCTGCGTGGCGATTTCCTGCAGGCTGATTGGGACTGACGCATTGCGTCGGCGTTCCGATGCACAGTAGAGGCTCAGGTAGACGACGAAAGCGGCGGGGCTCCGATCATGGCCGACCAGGTCGGGCATGAGGACGTCGATGACATACGGATCGATCGAATAGGTCTTCATGCTGATCAATGCTATAGCAGTGAACGCTACCTGGCACGCAGCGCTGCAGCGACAATGCAAGCAGAGCGATCAGTCGTCGCACGAGAGAGGATCCGTATCATGATCACGCAGTTGAAGTTCGTCGGCATCCCTGTCCTGGATCAGGATCGTGCATTGGCTTTCTATACCGAGAAGCTCGGCTTCAGTGTCGCCACTGATCAGCCAATGGGGCCCGGAAAGCGCTGGATCGAGCTGCGCATTGCGCACTCGGCGACGCGGCTTGTGCTCTTCACGCCGCCTGGCCATGAGGATCGTGTCGGTACCTTCTTCAACGGCTCGCTCGCGTGCGATGACGTGGACGCGACCTATCGTCAATTGCAGCATCGCGGCATTGAATTCGTCGAAGCTCCGACGAAGCAACCGTGGGGCACGTTTGCGAAGTTCAAGGATTCCGAAGGGAACACCTTCGTGCTGTCGTCATCCTAGCAATCTGGCAGGTTGTGAGGAGGCGGAATGCCGCAGTGCGCTGAAGTGCGCTGCGAGATCGGTTGCGCGCCATACCTGTCGACTTTCGGCCCTCTTCTCGGGCGAGAAGTTTCGGCGCGGACGTGCTCTGCGCGATCCTTGATGTGCAGGTGCCGACATCGGTGCCGGGACAGAAGAATGCCGGCCAACGCGCGCGCAAGCTTCATCCCCTCCCTGCCCTTCGCTATAGTGGCGAGGGAAACTTCCCCCTGTCTGGCGATCGCGCTGGCGCATCAACGGCGGCGGGAAGGACTTGCCCGCACACACTGAAGTCGCATCGGATACCGGCTCTTCGGGGACGCGAGCCGTCGCGACTCCACACCCCGACAAGGACATCCATGCATCCCGTACTGCGCAGCAACCTGTTCTTCGTGAAGGAACAAGTCGGTCTGTTCAAGGCATCGAACAATTACGACGTTTTCGATCCGAACACGAACCAGAAAATCATGGAATGCCGCGAACCGAACCTCGGCATCCTCACCAAGCTCTTGCGTTTCACCGACTACAAGCGGATGACGCCGTTCCATGTGGAAGTGCGCACGCCCGAGGGACGCAAGGTCCTGACGGTCAAACGCGGCTTTTCGTTGCTGCTCTCGAAAGTGGACGTGCTGGATGAAAGCGACCGGGTTGTCGGCTCATTCAAGCAGAAACTCTTCTCCATCGGCGGCAAGTTTGACGTGCTCGATGCGAGCGATCAGCCGCTGTGTACCTTGCAGGGAAAGTGGACCAGCTGGGACTTCCGCTTCGTGAAAGGAGAAAGGGAACTGGCCAGCGTTTCGAAGAAATGGGCAGGCCTCGGCAAGGAGTTGTTCACAACCGCGGACAACTACATGCTCGCGATCAACGATGCGGTGGCCGCGGACGACAACGTGCGCATCCTGATCGTCGCGGCCGTGATGTGCATCGACATGGTGCTGAAGGAATGACGCATACGTCACACGCTCGCCTGCGTTCGATGGCGGGCAAGCGCTCGTCTGATAACACCCGCATGATCAGACGCCGAACGAGCGCCCGATCGCTGCGGTCACCAGCATCGCGATTGCGCTCCAGAGCGTGACACGCAGCGCTCCGCGCCAGGGATTTGCGCCGCCCGCGTGCGCGGCGGCGGCGCCGAGCAGGGCGAGGCAGATCAACGACGTGACCATGATGGTCGTGGCGAGTGCAGTCGTGGGAGCGACCACGCTGACGATCAAGGGCAATGCCGCGCCGCTCGCGAATGCAGCGGCCGATGCGCCCGCGGCCTGCATCGGTCGCGCGCGCAGTTCATGCGTGATGCCGAGTTCGTCTCGCGCGTGCGCGGCGAGTGCGTCGTGCGCGGTCAGCTGCTCGGCGACTTTGGTGGCGAGCGCAGGTTCCAGTCCGCGCTTCACGTAAATCCCGGCCAGTTCGCGCAATTCTCCTTCCGGATATTCATCCAGCTCGGTGCGTTCACGCGCGAGGTCGGCTTTCTCGGTGTCCGCCTGCGAGCTCACGGAAACAAATTCGCCCGCGGCCATGGACAAGGCGCCACCGACAAGACCGGCCACGCCCGCGAGCAGGATGCTGTGCCGTTCGGAGCCGGCGGCGACGAAGCCGACAATCAGGCTCGCGGTGGACACGATGCCGTCATTCGCGCCGAGCAC
Source organism: Dokdonella sp. (assembly GCA_039919785.1). Lineage (GTDB taxonomy): Bacteria > Pseudomonadota > Gammaproteobacteria > Xanthomonadales > Rhodanobacteraceae > Dokdonella_A. The sequence continues at coordinate 6,481 of JBDSFA010000222.1, forward strand.
CGCTGCACGCAGCCAGCCGACGCGGTCCGAACGATGCGTTTCGCCGTGGTGACGGGACATGGTTACTCCGGGGGGGGGGGGAAGTGGGCGCCTGTGACGGGTGTCGACGATCGCACCGACGCCACTCGCATACGCCATTGCGACACAGGAAGGCACGCGGGTGCAACTCCGACTTCGCATGGTGCGCGCTTTTCGGATGGGTGGCGCTCGCCCGACCCATCAGCGGGCAGCGCGACGATGCAAAGTCGCTTGACATGGAAAATTCATTACATGTAACGTTACTAGTAATGAAACCGGCGCGACCGAAGCATGCCCCCTCCCCTGCCGCGCGCAGCCAGCGCGCGTTTCGTGAGCGCATGCGCGAAAAGGGCCTGGTGCCGCGCCAGGTCTTCATCCGGCCACATCACCGCGAGATCCTCGCAACCCTCGAACTCGCCCTGCGCGAGCTCGTGCTCCCCGACCGCTACCGCCAACTGGAGGCGTATTCCGCCATGAGCCAACCCTGGACCACTTCTGCGCTGCATGAGGCGCTCGCCGAGCATGTGCTGCGCGAGCGTTTGTCGTTCGTGCTCAAGCTCGAACGCGGCGCCGATCCCACGATTGCGATCACCTTGCCCGAGCACGGCGACCTGGTGATCCACCTGATGGCATCGGGCGAACAACTGTTCGCGTCGACGCCGCTGTGCATGGGTTCGCAAGTGGACGACCGCGCCGCTTTCAACGACGCGTGCCTGCGCCTTAATCCGCTCAATCCGCTGTCGAACCTCGGCCTGCAGCAGATGGACGGCGAAGACATCTACGTCGTTTTCGGCGAACTGTCGACGCGCTCGCCGCTCGCGAACATCGTCGAGGAAATCGATGTACTCGCACGCAACACGTTGCAGGCCGCCGAGGCGCTGCGCCCCTACATCACGCACTGAGGCCCGCATGAATATTCTCGCCAAGATCCTGACCCTGTTCCGCGGCGCAGCGACCGAAGCCGGCCAGGCCGTCATCGACAAGAACGCAACGCGCATCCTCGACCAGGAAATCCGCGATGCGCAGAACGACAGCCTGCGCGCAAAGGAAGACCTGACGAAAATGATGGCGCAGCAGAAGCTCGCGTCCGACCGACTCGACGCCAAGCGCGCGAAGAAAACCGAGTACGAAAGCCACATCGGTCGCCTGCTCGGCCAAGGCGACCAGACGCTCGCACGCGATGTCGCGAGCAAAGTAGCCCAGCTCGAAGGCGATATCTCGGTCGAGGAAAAATCGTTGTCGACGAATATCGCCGCCGTCGACAGACTGCACGCGTCGATCAAGACCGCCGACCGTCGGATCGAAAGCCTGCAGCAGCAGGTCGATCAGGTAAAGGCGAACGAGAGCGTGTTGCGCGCGCAGGCATCGATTGCTGCGACCAGCAGTGGCCAGAACACGAAGCTGCGCACGGCGCTCGATTCACTCGAACGCGTGAAGACACGTCAGCTTGAACAGGGTGCGCAGATCGAAGCCGCGAATGCACTCGCCGCCGCAGATGGCGATGCCGGTCTGGAAGCACGACTTGCCGCTGCCGGCGTCGTCAGCGGTCAGGTGAATGCGGACATGGTGCTCGCGCGCTATCAGAAGACCGAAGTCGTGCAGCATCCGCGCGACCAGCTCGATGCACCGAAGAGTGAAACGGCAGCGGTGGCGGATGCGGTCGAGCGCAGCAAGGTCTAGGTAAATCCGGGCAATTTTCGCGAGGTGATTCCCGCCCCCGCGGGGATGACGCTGATTTCCCGTGACGACGACATCACAGCGAGGCGCAATACGGTGAGCTGGTTCGAGCGCGACAACAAACCGAAGAACACGACCACCTTCCCGCTCGGCGCGCGCGTCGGCGGTGCGGTGACGATCGATTCGATGCCGTTTCGCCTCGCCGGCGAAGCCTTCGGCTTTGAATGCCCATCCAGCCCGCAGATCATCGAGGCGATCGGCGAGATTGATCTCGGCGAAGGCTCGCATCTGCACCGGCTGTACCTCAGCGACGATGCGTTCCTCCAGATCCCGACCAACGGCGACGCGAACAACCATCGCAGCGTCGGCGATGTCAGCTTGTTCGTCTATGTCGATTCGATCAGCCCGGCGAATCAGGCTGCGTTCCGTGATTGGGTCTCATCGGGCTCGCTGCTTGGTGCCGCGACCTACACCCACGGCGGGCGCGAATATCGCCGCGTCTGGGGCGAAAGTGCCGACGTGCGCTGGACGCCGCCAGTCGCATTCGACGAGAACGTCTACAAGCGCACGCCCGATAGCATCGACTACGGCTTGTCGCTGTATTCCATGCTCTACGAGCGCGAGGTCGAAGGTGCCGACCGCAGCGAATTGCTACTGGTCGCCGCGGAAGATTCCGGACCCAACACGTTCTGCATCAGCATCGCCCTTGGCGTGCCGCTCGGCGCCGCCGACTTTGAAATCACCTGACTGGAATATCCACCATGTCGCAGACCCTCGCCCCATCGCTCGCCCTGCTGCCGAATTTCCTCGCTTATTTCGCGCTCGCGATCGGCCTCGCGATCGTATTCCTTGTCGTCTACGTCTGGGTAACGCCGCATCGCGAACTCGCCTTGATCCGCGCCAACAAGCCGGCCGCGGCGATTTCGTTCGGCGGCGCGTTCCTCGGCTTTGTGATTCCGCTCGCGTCCGCGATCGCGCATTCGGTGAGTCTGCTCGATTGCGCCGTGTGGGGCCTGGTCGCGCTGGTGATCCAGTTGCTCACGTTCTTCGCGACGCGCCTGTTGCTGTCTGACCTGCCGGAACGCATTGCGCGCGATGAGCGCGCCGCGGCCATCCTGGTTGCCGCGTTGTCTATCGGTGTCGGCGTGCTCAACGCGGCGTGCATGACGTATTGAAATCGAACGCAACCATCGGGCTGCGTGAGTTGAGGCAGCGATGCCGGTTGGGCATCGCTTCTGATTGAGTACCTAGAGAGAGGCATGACATGAAACGTTCCCGCCAACTCGCACTGCTCGCCATCGCGCAGACGCCGTGGGTCCTGGTCGGTTGCGACAGCGCGCCGGAAGAACAGACGCGCCAGGGTTTTTACACCAGCGTCGAAGCCTGCGAGCACGACGGCAATGCGCTCGACATGTGCCAGCGCGCGTCGCAGTCCGCGAACACGGCGAGCACGGCGGCAGCTCCGCGTTATCGCAGCAAGGCCGACTGCATCGAGGAGTACGGCGACCTGTGCGCCGAGCATCAGCGTGAGAGCGGCATCTGGATGCCGTTGATGACCGGCTTCATGATCTCGCAGATGCTCTCGCCGGGACGTTCGCCGGTATATCTCGATTCCAATCCCATCTATCGCACACGTGGCGGTCAGTACAACGAAATGTATCGCGATCGAGGCGGCAGCTGGAGTTCGCCGGGCGCCGATTCGAGCAGCGGGCGAATGCGCACCGTGAATGCAGCGCCCAATCGCGCGATCACGATGTCGCGTTCGGGCTTCGGCTCGAGCTCAGCCGCGCGCGGCGGTTGGGGTGGGCGTTCGAGCGGCAGCTGAGGCGACGCACGATGCAGCGCATAGCGATCAGCGAACGACCGGACTGGCGCGCAAGCGCGGAGCGCCTCGGCTTCCAGTTCCACACGATCGATGGCGATCCGTACTGGGATGAAAGCGCGTACTACGCGTTCACGCTCGCCGAAATCGAGCACGATATCGAAACGCCCACCGGCGAATTGCACGAGATGGCGATGGATCTCGTCGGCGAAGTCGTACGCGACGAATCACTGCTGCGCCGCCTTGCGATTCCCGATGCGTACTGGACCTGGATTGCTGATTCCTGGCGCGAAGCCTCGCCACATCTGTATGGCCGCATGGATTTCGCCTACGACGGCAGCGGCCCGGCCAAGCTCTACGAGCTCAACTACGACACGCCGACATCGTTGTACGAAGCGGCGTTCTTCCAGTGGCTGTGGCTGGAAGAACAAAAAGCACGCGGCGTCCTGCCGCAACACGCAGATCAGTACAACCTGCTGCAGGAAACCCTGATCGAGGCGTTCGGCACGATTGCAAAACGCCTGCCGCGACCGCTGTATTTTTCGGCCGTGCGCGATTCGCTGGAGGACCAGGGCACGATTGCCTACCTCGCCGACTGCGCCGAACAGGCCGGCCTGGCGACGCGCAGGATCGCCATCGAAGACATCGGTTTGAGTTCAGACGGCCGCTACACCGACACCGACGATTCCGTCATCGGCGCCCTGTTCAAACTCTATCCGCTCGAATTCATGTTCGCCGAAGAATTCGGTGCCGCATTGCCTGCATCGCGCACTGTGCTGATCGAGCCGCCATGGAAGGCGATCCTCAGCAACAAGGGCATTCTGCCGTTGCTGTGGGAACGCCATCGCGACCATCCAAACCTGCTGCCCGCGTTTTTCGATGAGAAGCCCGCGGACCCGCTCTCCGCCGGCTGGGTGCGCAAGCCGCTGTTCTCGCGTGAGGGCGCCAACATTGAAATGCGCAAAAGAGACGGTGAGATCATTCGCTCCGATGGACCGTACAACGATGCGCCGTTCATTCGTCAGGCTTTCCATCCACTGACGAAGTTCGACGGTGGCTATCCGCTGGTCGGCAGTTGGGTCGTCGCCGATCGTGCCTGCGGCATCGGTGTGCGCGAGGACGCGTCGCTGATCACGCAAGACACGTCGCGTTTCGTGCCACACGCGATCGTATGATGGAACGGTTGATCCGACCCGCAGGACATGCCGATGGCAAGCCGTGATCCGCGCATCGACGCCTACATCGCGAAATCCGCTGACTTCGCCCAACCGATCCTCGTCCATCTGCGCGAGGTCGTGCACACGGCCTGCCGCGACGTTGAGGAAACCATGAAATGGAGCTTTCCCCATTTCATGTACAAGGGCATGTTGTGCGGCATGTCGGCGTTCAAGCAGCATGTCGCGTTCGGCTTCTGGAAAGGCAAGCTCGTCGTCGACGACGCGGGCCAAAGCCTCGAAGACGCGATGGGTCAGTTCGGCCGCATCACGCGCGTTGCCGATCTGCCACCGAAGAGAACGCTTTCGACATACGTGAAGAAGGCGATGGCGCTGAATGACGCCGGCGTGAAATCGCCGACACGCGTGAACGGTGCGAGGCCGAAATCCGAAGTTGCCGTACCCGACGACCTTGCTTCCGCGTTGAAGAAGGACGCCAAGGCGCGCAAGACTTTCGATGCGTTCAGCGCAAGCGCGCGTCGCGAATACATCGATTGGATTGCCGAAGCCAAACGCGAGACGACCCGCGTTCAGCGTCTGGCGACAACACTGGAGTGGCTCGCCGAAGGCAAGCAGCGCAACTGGAAGTACATAAACTGCTGACGATCAACCGCGATGTACGCATCGCGCTTCGGAGAAACAGATGGCGAAGAACATTCCGGCTCGCAGAGTCGACAATGCGGACAACGGCGGCACGCTCAGCGAGCGCCTTACGCGCGCAGTGCTCGAGATGGCCGGTCGCATTCCGGAAACCGAGGAGCACAAGAGTCGCGGGCCCGACCATCGCGCGCGCGCGATCGGCGCGGCTGCCGCGAACAAGGCAGCGCTCGCGGCCGGGACGCTCGCGTTGCCGCCGGGTCCATTGGGCTGGCTGACGATCGTGCCGGAGCTGATCGCCATCTGGCGCATTCAGCGGCAGATGGTTGCCGACATTGCCGGCGCCTATGGCGTCAGCGCGGATCTCACGCGTTCGCACATGCTGTTCTGCCTGTTCCGTCATGCGGCTGCGCAGGCCATGCGCGACATCGGCGTGCAGGTGGGCGCGCGCCTTTTGATCCAGGATGTGCCGCTACGCGTGATCGAGAAAGTGGCGGCGAAGATCGGCATCAGCCTGTCCAAGCGTCTTGCCGGTCGGGGCATTGCCCGCTGGCTGCCGGTGGTTGGCGCGATCGGCGTCGGTGCGTATGCGTACTACGACACGGGACAGGTCGCACGCACGGCGATTGCGTTGTTCTCCAACGGCGAACCGCCGGAGCCGAAGCTCGCCAAGCGGGTGCGTATCAAGAAAGACTGACCTGTGCTGTGCTGTGGGAGCAACTGTCTGTGTGGCCGGCTCCAGCCGCGATGCTTTTTGCGAGGGGAGCATCGCGGCTGAAGCCGCTCCCACCAATAACATGCGTGTTCTCACGAGATCCCATGACAGCGTGAGCGGTGCTTTCAAAGCCCTCCCCTTGAAGGGGAGGGCTTCGAGCCGCGTTGTGCTCCAGCCCGCGCCAAAGGTCGCCCGGCCGACGCATCTAGAAAGACTGTGGCGCGCGGGTGCTGAGGTGAAGCTGGCCTTTGCCATCTCCCAGAGAGAGAAGGATTTTTCTACTTGTCGTTGGTCAGCAGCGGGCTGCGACCACTCGCGCGAAGTCGGTCATTTATCGCGGACAACTTCTCTGTCTTCATCGCCGACCAGTCGACGAGCGCGCGATCAAGCTTTGGCTGCAACACACTCAGTCCCGCACGCGCATCAGCGGATGGCTGCGCATCCGCCCCCTCCGCCGCGTTCGCGAACTTGACGAGTGCATCGCCAAGAAAACGAAAGCTCGTCGTCGTATGCGGCGGCAGTGACCAGGCATTGTGCGGATTGCCGGCATCGACAATGCCCGCGGCAGCGACGATGCTGGCATCGAACGCCTTCACGTCGCGCGCAAGCGCTTCGCTCGTCGTCGTATCCGCGCGCTCCTTCACCAGCGCGGCATGCATCGCTTTCGCTTCGGCTTGCGCAAGGGCGAGACGGCTCTGCGCCGCTTCCACCTGGCGCGCAAACGCATACTGGGATGCATAAACGTCGGCGCCGAGCTTGACGCGCGGATCGGCGACAACCGTGAGCGGCTGCTGCAACTTCCGACCGTCAACCACAAGTTCTACGCTGTAGTTGCCCGGCGGCACGAGGACGCCGTCCGCGCCGGGATGGTCAGCAAGTTCGGCCGGCGCGGCATGACGCAACGGCCAGACGAACCGGTGCATGCCCGCACTGGTCGGCAGCGACGACGGCGGAGTGATCCATTCCAACGCCACCTCGCTGGTGGCCGCGTCGTTCTTCGGCGCTACATCGCTGCTCGAATAGCGACGCACGAGTTCGCCATGTGCATCGCGGATTGCCAGCTCGACCGGCGACTTCGCGGCATGCTTGAGCACGTAGTCGATCGAGGCACCGATCGGCGGATTGTTCGCCATCGGTTCGTCCTTGGGCAACGGCGTGCCGCTGAACGCGGGGAGACGCAGCCGGATCGCCGGCGACGGTGCGAACAGCCATGCATCTTCACTGGCGATCTTGCTGCTCGCCTGACGCAGCGATGCGACGTCGTCCATGATCCAGAAGCCCCGACCGTGCGTCGCAATCACCAGATCATTGCCGTGCACATCGATATCTCGTACTGAAGTACGTGGCAGGTTCGCCTGTAGCGTCTGCCAGTGCTCGCCGTCATCGAACGAAACATAGATGCCCAGTTCAGTCGCCGCGTACAGCAGGCCCTTGCGCTGCGGGTCTTCGCGCACGGCATTGACGAAATCACCCTCGCGAATGCCATTGACGATCGGCGCCCAGGTCTTGCCATCGTCATGCGTGCGGTAGATGTAGGGCTTGCGATCATCGAGACGATGACGGTCGATCGCGACGTAGGCGCTGTGCGCGTCGTGGTGTGAGGCTTCGATGTTGCCGACCTTCGACCATGCGCCCAGCGCACTCGGGGTCACGTCTTCCCAATGTGCACCTTCATCGCGCGTACGCCAGACGAGGCCATCGTCGGTACCGACCCAAAGCAGTCTTGCATCCAGCGGCGAGGGCGCAAGCGCATAGATGACGCCGCGGCGCGTGCCGATGTGTTGATGGTTCGCCGCGGTGACCGCATCAAGGTTCGCGGGCAGCGCAGGATTTTCACGCGTGAGATCGGGACTGATCGGATCCCAGTGTGCGCCGCCGTCGCGCGTGCGCCAGACTTTCTGGTTGCCGAAGTACAAGGCCTGAGGATCGCGTTTGGAAAACGCCAGTGGCAAGGTCCAGGTGCGCCGATACAGATCAGGTTCCGCCAGCGTCGGATCGATCGACCGCACCTGCTCGGTGCGAAGGTCGAGCTTGTCGACATCACCACCGTAGACGATGTCGGGGTCGTTCGGATCCGGCGCGATCATGCCGCTCTCGCCACCCGCGGTGACTTCGTGGAAGGCGCGCATCGTGATGCCGTCGTGATCCGCGCTGCGACTGGGCAATGCGGCCGCGCCGGAATCCTGCTGCGAGCCGTACACACGATACGGAAAACGGTTGTCGGTGCTGACGTGATACATCTGCGCGGTCGGCTGGTTGTTCCAGCTCGACCACGTCGCGCCGCCATTGAGTGTGACGATCGTGCCCTGGTCTACGGCGAGTGCCTGCCGCTGCGGATCGGCCGGATCGATCCACAGCTCGTGAAAGTCATCGCCGGTGCTGTCGCCCTTCAACGCGTCGAAGTGAGCGCCGCCATCATCGGAACGCAGCACGATCGTGTTCGGCAGATAGACGCGGTCCGCGTTCTTCGGATCGACCGTGACGCGACCGAAGTACCAGCCACGCTGCCAGATGCGAGCGTCGCCGCTCATCTTTCGCCAGTGCGCACCGGCGTCGTCTGAGCGATACAGGCCGCCGGTCGTATCGTCGAGTTTTTCGCTGTCGACGATCGCATAGACCCGCTTCGGATCGCTGCGCGCGACATCGATGCCGATGCGACCGGTGTGTGCAGGAAACCCATTGCCGAGCTGGGTCCAATGCTCGCCGCCATCGCTCGACTTGTACAAACCGCTACCCGATCCGTTGGCGGGCGGATAGATATTCCAGGGCGTGCGCCGCGTCTGCCACAGGCTTGCGTAGATGACCTGGCTATTGTCGGGCTCGAACGCAAGATCGATCGCGCCGACGGCATCGCCTTCGCCGAGTACCCGTTGCCACGAGCTGCCGCCATCGCGCGAGCGGAACACGCCGCGCTGCGTGTTCGGGCCATACGGATGGCCGAGCGCGGCGACGAAGACGGTGTTCGCATTGCCTGGGTCGACGAGGATGCGGCCGATCTGCTGCGTATCATCGAGTCCGATCTTGGACCAGGTCTTGCCGGCGTCGACCGACTTGTACGCACCCTTGCCCTGCGTGATGTCCGAACGCATGTCAGCTTCGCCCGTGCCGACATACAGGATATTGGGATCCGACGGCGCGATCGCCAGTGCACCGATGCTGCCGACTGGTTGCGCATCAAAGATCGGCTGCCAGGTGCGTCCGGCATCCTTCGATTCCCATACGCCGCCGTTGACCGCGCCGAAGTAGAAATGCTGCGGTTGCCCTGCAACGCCCGCAACGGTGAGCGCGCGACCGCCGCGAAACGGTCCGACCAAGCGCCAGTGCAGATCCTGCAATTGGGCGGGATCGATCTGCGCGGATGCACCCGCGCTGAGCAGCAGCAACATGATGGGCCAGCAGCGACGGCAGGACATGAAATCTTCTCCAGACACCGGGCAGGACGAGGAGACGCCTGCCAATCGATCCATCATATCGGCAGAGCAAGCGCGGCGCGGGTGACGAAAGACATGCGGCTTCCGGGTTCGGCGAGGTATAGACAGCCGGCTTGTCTGCGCGCCTTCGTCATGCCGCCTGCCATCGGGATGCGTTTGCCGCGCGCCCACGAGCGTGGCGCCGCAGTCTCCGCGATACCGCTCGGACAGCGAACCATTCGCCCCGGAATGCAATCGAACTCACCCTCTATACTGGCTCGGGATTGTCGGCGCGTGGCTCTCGGTGCCCAATCCCGGGCCAGTCGACCCCTTCCTCCGACGGCCATATCGGTGGCTACCGCGCCACGTCAGGTAAAATGCGCCCATGTATCTCGAGTATTACGGTCTGCGCGAACCTCCGTTTTCGATAACGCCGGATCCGCGTTATGTTTTCCTGTCCGAACGGCACCGGGACGCGCTCGCGCACCTGTTGTACGGCATCGGCAAGGGTGGCAGTGGCGGTTTCGTGCAACTGACCGGCGAAGTCGGTACCGGCAAGACTACGCTGTGCCGCCTTCTGCTGGAGCAGCTGCCGGAGAACACGCGCGTCGCGCTCGTGCTCAATCCAAAATTGTCGCCGGTCGAACTGGTCGAGACGGTGTGCGAGGAACTCAAACTCGCTATCGAAGGCAAGCGCGGCAGCCTTAAAGGGTTGACCGACACCCTGAACGCATTCCTCCTCGATGCGTACGCGCAGGGTCTGCGCGTCGTGCTGATCGTCGATGAAGCGCAGAACCTGTCAATCGAGTCGCTGGAGCAGGTGCGCCTGCTGACGAATCTGGAAACGCCAACACAGAAGCTGCTGCAGATCATCCTGCTCGGTCAGCCGGAGCTGCGCGAGATTCTCGACCGACCGGAGCTGCGTCAGCTGGCCCAGCGCATCACCGCGCGCTACCACCTCACGCCGCTCGATGCGACCGAAACCGAAACCTATGTGCGCCATCGCATGGCCGTCGCCGGATGCGCGCGCATTCCGTTCTCGCGCCTGGGTCTGAAGGCGCTGTACCAGCGTTCGAGCGGCATTCCGCGCTTGGTCAACATCATCGCGGACCGCGCGTTGATGGCCGGCTACGCGCACGAGCAGGATAGCCTCGGCGAACGCCTGGTCAATCGCGCAGCCGACGAGGCGCTTCCCGGCCACGCGCGCTACTGGATGCACCGCTACGGACGTTGGGCCGCCGTTGCACTGTTGTTCGCGGCCGTCGCGAGTGGTGCAATCTGGCTGCACGCGTACAAGCCGGCCGAACCGGCACCAACACCCGCACCCGTCGTTGTCGCACCACCGCCGGTGGACGCCGAAGCGACGCGACTCGACGCACGCCTGGCCGAAGCGCCGGAGACGGAACTAACGGCATTCACGCAGCTGCTCGCACGCTGGCAAGTCGACGCAAGCGCGGTTTCCGTGCGCGATGCGAGCCGCTGCCCGACCATCATCGCAGCCGGTATCGCCTGCCTGCGCGGCCATGCCACGCTCGATCAAGTGGCACGTTTCGATCGTCCGCTGATCCTCCTGCTCGGCAACACCGAGCATCCCTCCTATGCGCTCTTGCAAGGAGCGGGCAAGCAGCGCGTGCGCCTCGACCTTGCCGGTGCGCGCTATGAACTTGCGCGCGCCTCGCTGTCCAACGTGTGGAGCGGCGACTTCATCGCCCTGTGGCGATTGCCGGCCGATGTGCCTGCGAGCTTGCAGCGCGGCGAAGCCGGCCAGGGCGTCGCCTGGGTCACCGACCGCCTGGCTACATTCGACAATGGCATCAATGCAAAAACGCGGGCACCCGCGTTCGACGCCGA
>JBDSFA010000293.1:0-1806 GCA_039919785.1 Dokdonella sp.
CGCACCGCGCCGGACCTGCATCGTCCGTTTCGATTGGCTGGCTTGCCCGTACTAGCCGGCATCGCGTTCGTGATGGCAACGGAACTGCTGTATTGGGCGAAGTGGCCGTTGACCGGCGAGATCATCCTGCTGATGGTCGTCGCGCTGCCGGTGTATTTCTACTACCAGGCACGCAGCGGCTGGCACGATTTCGGTCGCCAACTCAACGGAGCGTGGTGGTTGATCGTGTATCTGCCGGTGATCGCCGCACTGTCGTGGGCCGGCAGCGAAAAATTCGGCGGCAAGAACTATCTGACCTGGGGTTGGGATCTCGCCGTGGTCGCCGCATTCGGCATCGTGTTCTACATCTGGGGCGTGAAGTCGGGCTGGCGCACGCCTTCGGTGGACGCCGCGCATGGCGAAGTGCCCGAACTCACGCCAAAACCCATTGGCGTGATGCCCGAAGCGCTGGAGCGAGGCGACCGCTGAGAAAGCGCGGAAATCTTCGAGCGGGATCGCGCGTCCCGCTCGAAACGCGGGCCGCGACGACGGCATCCGCTCAAACTGGAGAGAGACGATGAGCGAACCCAATTCTGCCAACAACCGCGTGGTCTGGTGCGATATCCCGGTCGCCGATCTGCAACGCGCAATGACGTTCTATCGCGCCGTTCTCGCGATCAAGGTCGATCGCATGGATTTCGACGGCATGTCGTTTGCGATCCTCGAACACGAGAAAGGCAACGGCGGTTGCCTGATCCCGCATGCGGATTACGCCGGGTGCACGAGCGGCCCGCTGATCTATCTGAATGTCGATGGCCGCATTCGCGATGCCGTGGCCCAGGTCGAGAAACTCGGCGGCAAGGTGATTAAAGCGATCCATCCGATCGGCCCGCACGGCATCCGCGCGATTGTGCTCGACAGCGAAGGCACGCGCGTTGCGTTGCATTCGACGGTCGATGCCTGAGGAAAGCCATTCAACCCTTGGCGGCGGCAATCCAGGTCTCGGCAAATGCACGCTGGAAATTGAGACCCAGCACTTTCTCGATCGTGCGTTCCTTGTAGCCGTGATGCGCCAGGGCGTCGGCGATCAGCAGGCTGCGATCCGGGCGATTGAGACCGATCACGAAGGGTGGCGGTCCTTCACCGGGCGCACCGATGCCGCTGGCCTTGCGTGCGGCAATGTCCTTGTTCCACTCGACCATGCTTTCCGGCGATGTGTCGAACGGCATCAACAAGGCGTCGCTGCCGATGCCGACGTGATCCTCGCCGCAGATATCCAGCGCATGGACCATGTGGCGCACGTAGTCGGCGAGTGTCGGTTGTCTGGGCGCCTTGGTCAGGAACGACAGGTCGTAGATGCCGACCACGCCGCCCTTCTGCGCCACGGCGCGCAGGACAGCATCGCTCTTGTTGCGCGGGTGCGCGTACACCGCCGAGCAGCCTGCATGCGTGATCAACGCCGGCTTGCTCGACGTGGCGAGCGCGGCCAGCGTGGAGGCTTCATCGCAATGACTGAGGTCGAGCGAGACGCCGAGCGTGTTCATCCGCTGCACAGCATCGCGACCCAGTGCGGTGAGTCCTGCCGAAGGTTGCGGACTCAGCACGCCGGATGCGAATACGGAGGGCTTGTTGTACGACAACTGCATCACGCGTACGCCGCGCGCGGAAAAATGGTCGATCCGATCGAGCTTGCCTTCGAACATGTCGGCGCCTTCGAACGAATAAATGATGCCGACCTTGCCTGTGCGCTTTGCGCGCTGGATATCGGCCACCTGTTCGATCTTGATGTAGACGTCGGGATTGAGGCGAATGCCCTCGTCAAAGCCG
>JBDSFA010000052.1:0-2688 GCA_039919785.1 Dokdonella sp.
CGCGACTCGAGGTCGTCGACCGCGCTGTTGCGGTCCTGCATTTCCTGGCGCACGAGCTTGTTGAGCTTTTCGAGCTGGTCGTCGATGCGCTTGTCGATCTGCGCCAAGCGCTTTTCCTGCGTGTCGCGCAGGCGCGCAAGATCGCCTTCGAGGCGCTGGTTCAGCTCCTGGAAGCGACGTTCGTAGTCGCGCATCTGACCGCCGAACAGGATGTCGCGGATCTGGTCGACATTGCGGTCGGCACCGCCATCGGCGGCGGGCTTCTTCGGGTCTGCCATGGGTTTGCTCCTGGTCTTCTTGCGCAACGGTGCGGCACGGCGCTCGGTGTTCGCGACGCGTTTGCGCGGGTCTGCTTTCTTCTTGCGTGAGAGTGATTTCGCTGCGGTCGCCACTTGCGGTCCCCTGATCAGAGCGTCCCTGGCATCGTTCGGCCCGAGTCAGCTGATTCTGCGCCTTTCATGGTGCCTGCACGCATGGCTGCGCGCGGAATTCGAACGACGACGTTGCTAAACCCGTTCCAGCCGATAGCCATGCTGGTAGATCGCGGCGAGGCGCCAGCCCTGTTCACCATTGAGTTCGAGCTTCTTGCGCAGGCGGCTGACGTGCGTATCGACCGTGCGCGTCGACACCGCAGCGCTGAGATTCCAGACGTTTTCGAGCAGCGAATCCCGGCTGATGATGCGACCGTGGCGGCGGAACAGGAAACTGGCCAGATCGAACTCGCGCTGGGTCAGTTCGATATCGCGCCCTCCGATGCTGATGCGCCGCCGTTCCGGATCGACCGAATACGGCGCCAGTTCGATCGTCTCGCCACCATCGCTCTCGCTGCCGTGCCGCCGCAGCAACGCCTGCACGCGCGCAAGCAACTCGCGCCGCTTGGGCGGCTTGACCACGTAATCGTCGGCGCCGCTGCTGAGGCCACGCACCAAGTCATCCTCGGCATCACGTGCGGTGAGGAAGATGACGGGCAGGCGATTATTGGCCGACGAGCGGATCGCTTCGATAACCTCGATGCCGCTGGTATCGGGCAGCATCCAGTCGAGTAGCAGCAGGTCGATCGCCTCGGAACCCTGACGACGCCGATACTCGTTCGCATTGCGGAACAGACGCACCGTGTAGCCGGCTTCCTCCAGCCATTGGCCAACCAGAGCCGCCATATCCGGGTCATCTTCCAATAGACCGACAACCAGACCGGATTTAATCATGAGGGCTAGATGATGGCGGCGAGGTATCCGAACGCTCCGGCAGGCCGGGTTCAGTCGACGATGAAATTGATTCGCATGTTGACGCGCCACTCGGTGATCTTGCCGTCATCGCCGGTCGAAACCTTGATGTCGTTGACCCAGGCGCCCTTGATGTTCTTGACGGTCTTCGAAACCTTGTGGAGACCTGACTGTACGGCGTCCTCGATGCCTTTCGGGGACGAACTGCTGAGCTCGATGATTTTGGCGATCGACATGGCGGATGCTCCGTTGGGACTGCGTCGGCACTATAGATCAAAATTGCAAAAGCGGACACGCCACAGGCCGCGGCGCCAACGTACCCTCGCGGCGGGACTGCATCACCGATGAAGGCAGAAAAGTGTGGCTCAGTCCGCTGCCGGCTGCACGTCGCTGTGCCCGTCGTAGGGCAGGTAACGCAACCAGATCAGGAACACGACCAGGGCGTCGAGCACGATCAATGCCTGCCACAGGTAAAGATGGAACCAGTCGAACCACATCCTGTTCCACTGGCCGAGGTAGAACAGGCTGATGATGCGCACCAGGTTGAGCACCTGGATCGCGACGAACCCAAGGCCGATACCGACCAGTTTGTGCTTCCACGGCGCAGGGAACGCGAGCATCGCCGAGACCAGGATGATGACCGCCTCGACCCCGTTGCAGCCACGCTCGATCGAGATGGCAAAATTGCCGTTCGTGCTCTGCAGGATCTTGCCGTACGCGATCGCATGCGAATCGAACGCGCTGACGAGAAAAACACAGACCTTCGCGACCACCGCCGTGAACGGAAGGATCACGTACTGCTCAACCGGCTGCAGCAGTTCAGCGACGAACAGCACGGCGAGCAGGAGCATGAACAGCGACATGAAACGCAACATGGGAATTGAGCTTGGCCGGGCTGAGGGCTGGGAAACGAATTCGGACGTTGCTTGGCATGGCTGGCGACGTCACAGCGCGCCGCAAACGCGGTCCTATTCTCGCACAGGGGACCCGGACCACGACGACGTCTTGCCCGTCTGAGCGTCGTGGCCCTCCGCCCGCGGCCCCGCCTTTGCTAGCATCGCACCATGAACCCCGCGCCCAACCTCTTCTTCATCGGCCCGATGGGCGCCGGCAAGACGACTGTCGGGCGCCAGATCGCCGAACTTTTTCGGATGCCGTTCTTTGACCTCGACCATGAAATCGAACTTCACACCGGCGCCAGCGTCACCCTGGTATTCGAACTCGAGGGCGAAGCGGGGTTCCGCCGGCGCGAAGCGGCGATGCTGGCCGAACTCGCTGCGCGCAGCGGGATTGTGCTCGCCACCGGCGGCGGCGCGGTCCTCAATCCCGACAATCGACGCCGCTTGCGCGAGCGCGGCTTCGTGATCTGGCTCGACGCCGACATCGACGCCCAGCTCTCGCGCCTCGAACGTGACCGCCAGCGTCCGCTGCTGCTTGCACCGGACCGGCGCGCGCGCCTCGAACA
>JBDSFA010000060.1:0-7752 GCA_039919785.1 Dokdonella sp.
GCACGTCGATCTGCAGGTCGCCTGCACTCACGTGGTTTCCGCTGACAACGGGTTGTACCGGCACGTTGATCTGGAATACCGCGTCGACACCGTCTGCGACATCGAAGCGGTCGTGCACGCGCAGGCCATTCGCAGCGAAGTCAAAGTCGCGTTGCCATGCGCGCACACCGGATCCGGCGCTGCCGTACGCGGGGCCGAGATCGGCACGCGCATGCACTTCGCCGCTGGGCCGGGTCTTCACGATTGTCAGCAAGGAAGTGCTGGGCGCTCGTTGCGGAATCGTCTTGCCCTTCTTCGTGAAGCGGAGAATATTGTTCACCTCGCTTCCCTGCTGGATGCCGCTGTGGCTCCAGATATTTTCCGTCACCGCCAGCCAGCCGTGCCGGTATAGGGTGAATCCGCCTTGTTCCTGATGCGCATGGCTCTGGTTGTAGGCGCCCGCGATCAGCGCGACCCAGAGTGCATCGGTGTCCCAGCTGGTGCGTGAAAAAAGTTGGCCGACGCCGGATGCGCGATAGGTCAGCCGACTTGGCGGCGCTCCCTTGATGCCCGCAGGCAGCAGGTCGAAGCGATCGTTGAACGAGCTGGTCATGGTCTTGATGGAAACTGAATTCAGCCACCAGCTGGCCAGTTGCTTCGCATCGTCGTGGGTGGTCAGCTGGCGCGCTTCGAGCATCAGCCGGCGGTGATAGTCGTACAGCATCGGCTGCGAGGATCGCGACTGGTCGCCGAACGGCGCAAACGCGTCGAGTGTCGGCACGCTTGCGTTGACCCAGTACGAAATACTCTGCGTCAGGTGCGGATTGGCGTTGCCGATGTCCTCCTTGGTCGCATCGCGCCAAATCCGGTAAAGCTCGAACAGGCGCATGTGCGAAGCGCCATAGCCGGTGCCTTCCAGACTTCCGCCACCCGGCAGGGTCGCCATGTACGCCTGCAGTGCCGGCATCTTGTCCGAATGCAGCAGTTCCATCCATTTTTCGCTGTCACTGGCGAGTGCCCACAGCAACGTCGCGTCGATGAAACTGTAGTAGTAGTTGTCGCCCGGATCCTTGGTTGACCAGCCTGTCCACGGGAAAAAGTGGCCGCCCCAGGTCGCCGTCAAATGATTCCATACATTCGATACCGCCTGCTCGGCGTACGCCGACCAAGCCTCGCGCTGCGCCGGATCCTTCATCTGCGCCGCGCACGCATCGTAGGTCAGCGCGAGGTCGCCAATCATCGGGCCGACATCGAGATAGGAGTCGGATGCGACCGCCGGTGCCTTGCCAGTCGCAATCGCTGCATGGGCGGCAGCGACCTGCTTTTGCACCAGCTCGACCGCGAACGTGCAGTAGGCGTCGTTACGAGTCAGCAGCGCCATGTAGACGGCGTCGGTGGGGCTGAACAAGTACGGCAGGTCGTCCGGGCGTGCGAGGGCGCCATCAACGTAGTCCCGAAAGCGCGCATAGGCGGCCGAGTGCTGATCGACATACGACAGATCCAGGTGGATCGCCGCATGCACCGGTGTGGTCAACGAGCCCAAGGCCACAGCGAGCAGCGCGAGAAGCATCGGCAGGGCAGTGTGACGCCGCGTCGGTGCGCAGATGACAGGTCCTTTAGGAGACATCACTATCCAATCGCCACCGGCATCCATGCGGTCGCGTGACGCCGCCACGCTCATGATGATTCCGGCTGATGCAATTGCTCGGCTATCCGCGCCGTGCGTGGACGCAGCAGCCGTCGTCGCAGCCACTCCATCACCGGCTTTTCAAAGATCAGATGTATCGCCACTGCCACCATCGTTGATGTCGCAAGCAGTGCGACGATCAAGGCCGCGATGGTCAGCGAACTGGATTCGGACGCATCGCGGAACAGCGTGCGCAGGATGCCGTACACGACATACGGATGGATCAGGTAGAGGATGTAGGACGACTCGCCGATCAGGAACAGGATGCGGCTCTTGATCGAGAGGCCGTAGACGAGCTCGACGAGAATCGTGCCGACGACGAGGAGGAACGCGGGCACGCCCGCGCTGATTTCACGCGGCAGGCCGTAACCGTGGCCGTATTCGCCGATCCCCAGCGCGGCGCAGGCCAGCAGCATCACTAGCGCGATGAGCGCGAGCCCGCTGCGTCGACCCGGCATTCCGTCTTTATGCGATTCCACCCAGCCCACCAGATAGAACGCAACGACGCCGAACACGAACTCGAAAACCAGCGGTCGCGCGTAGAAAGTCACGGAAGAATGGGTTGCGCCGGACGCGTCGATTGCGATCAGCACGAGCGCGATCAGCGCAGAACAGATGATCGGCGCGCGCACCTTGTCGATCAGCAGCGACAGCGCAAACAGCGCGTAGAAATACATCTCGTAGTTCAGCGACCAGCCGAGGATCAAGGTCGGGAACAGGCCGGCGTATTCGGTTTCGCGCGGAATGAAGAACAGCGAACACAACAACTGCGTGAAATCCGCGCGCGTGTTGTGAAACAGGTTTGGCAGCACGAGCGCGATGGCGAACACCAGTGCGGTGGCGGCCCAGTAGAACGGCACGATGCGGATCAATCGGCGCGTGAAGAACTGATCCGCATTCTTCGAGCTTGCGTAGGTGATGATGAAGCCGCTGATCACGAAGAAGACATCGACGCCGCGTGTGCCAATATTTACGGCCAGGTTGAGGCCGGCTTCGGACGTGATGTGGTAGTACACGACGCACAGCGCGGCGAATGCACGCAGCGTATTGAGGTTCATCAACATGAGGGCATTCCGCTCGTGTGGGTGGGGCAGGTGTCGATGAGAATTTCAGAATGGCGTCGTGCGGCGAAGCCATTGTGGTGAGATGCGTGAACGTGCGAGTTCATGGGGCCGCGGCCTTCGCGTGTGTCGCGATCGCCGTCGCGCAGGCACGCAAGGTGTCTTCGGCGACAATGCGCCAGTCACGCGAAAATCGCTTTGAAAGCGCGACCTCGTCCCAGGGTTGATCGAGCGCATCGACGAGACCCGCCGCAAGGGCAGTGACATCGCGGGGCGCAACCAGGATGCCAGAATGGGCGTCGACGATTTCCGGAATGCCGCCTACGGGTGTCGCAACGATGGGCCTTCCGCAGGCGAGTGCTTCGACCAGAACGTTGGGATAGCCTTCCGAATAGCTTGGCAGCGCGAACACGTTCGCGGCACTCATCCAGCGCGCGACGGCGTCGGGTGGTTGGGCGCCGGGCAGATGCACGCGCAGACCCAGCCGGCCCGCTTCGGCCGACAATTGGGCATGCAGCGGACCGGTTCCCACCATGGCAAGTTCAGCATGCGGGCGTTTCGCCACCATGCCACGCATCGCCGAAAGCAGTTCGCGCAATCCCTTTTCCGCCACCAGGCGGCCGACGTACAACACGAGTTCCGTGTCCGTGGCGATGCCCAAGTGTGCGCGCGCGGCAGCGCGATCGGCCAGATGAAACGTCGCCGCGTCGCAGCCATTGGCAATCACATCGACGCGCGCGGCATCCGCGCCATAGTCGCTCACCGCAAGCCTGCCCAGGTCCTCGCTCACGACAAGCAGGCGATCGGCAGCACTGATCACGCGTCGCGTCAGGAGCTTGCTGATGCGGTCGCGCACGCGGATATCCGATCCACGCGCGCCGGCAACCAGTGGCAGTTCCGCCTTGCGTGCAGCGAGCATTGCGCCGTACGCGTCGGGGTAGAGCCAGTACGAAAGCACCACATCAGGTTTGAAGCGATCGAGCGTCGGTGCAATCGCGCGTGCGCACAGCCAGCCATTGAACGGGCGCGAAACGATCGGCAGCGCCGGATAGCTCACATAGTCGGTATCGATGCCGATATCCGCAGCTTCGGGGGGCTTGAACAAATAGCTCTTCGGCTGCGCCCATGTTGGATAGACCGCGATCGGACTGACCACGCGCACGTCCGCCATCGTCGCCAGTTCGCGCACGGTCTGCAGGATCGGCCGCCCGCGCGTCGGTTCGCCGGCGATCGGAAACTGCGAGGTGACGACGAGGATGCGCATGCCGTTCGGCGTCAGCTCGCGTTCGTCGACGCGGGTTCTGACGCTGCTGCAGCCGGGCCGAAGGTGAGATCAAGTCCGCGCCGCACGCCGACGCGAGGTTGCCAGTTAAGCAAGCTGCGTGCAGCACTGGTATCGAAATTCGACAGCGGTCGCAGCGAACGCACGCGATAGCGCGTCAGCGGTACGTCGCGCTTGAGCAAGGTGCCGAGTAACTCGACGCCGCGCGCAACGAACATGAAGAAACCGGTGGGCACGCGCGACAGGCGCAGCTCTGCGCCGAGCTTCTGCTTCGCGCGATCGAGATAGACCTGCTGCGTGATCGCGATCGGGTCAACGACGTTGATCGTCTGGCCGAGCGCCTTCTCGGAATCCGCAGCCAGCAGCAGCGCATCGACGACATCATCGAGATAGACCAGCGGCAAGGTCTGATCGGGTTCGCCAACGGCGATCCAGCGGCCTGCAATTGCCAGCGTACCGTTCGGTGTCACGCGTTCCGCGCCAGGACCGAAGATCTGGCCCGGGCGAATGATCACTGCAGGCAGTCGCTTGTCGCGGATCGCGCTGTTGACGAGATTTTCCGCAGTCAGCTTGGTCTGCGTGTAGGCGCCGCGGCGCTGCGCATGCGGTTCGAGCGCGGACTGCTCGTTCATCGTTGCGGCTGGATCGCGGCCCGCATGATCGAACACACTCATCGAGCTGACGTAGACCAGGCGTTGCGTCGCATGCGCGAGGCAGGCGTCGATGATGTTGCGCGTGCCCCAGACCGTGCCCGCCTCGAATGCGCGCGGACTACCACGCATCGCAGCGCCAACGTGGAACACCTGGCGCGCGCCGTCAACCGCATGGTCCACGGCGCGCGGA
Organism: Dokdonella sp.; assembly: GCA_039919785.1. Lineage (GTDB taxonomy): Bacteria > Pseudomonadota > Gammaproteobacteria > Xanthomonadales > Rhodanobacteraceae > Dokdonella_A. Next base: position 4,853 of record JBDSFA010000060.1, read on the forward strand.
TCGCCGAGGTCGCCGACCAGTACCTGCACATCGTCGCCGAACGCTTTTGCAGCGGCGGGATTGCGCACCAGCACGCGCACGCTCTTGCCACGCGCAATCAGCGCCGCGACGACGGCACGACCGAGAAAACCGGCAGCGCCGGTGACGAGTACATCGACGGCAGGATGAGAGACGAAGCGCGACTCGATCTCTGCGCTGCGCTCGATGTCGGCGGCGCCACACACCTGCTCCATCAATGCAACGGCACGCAAGCCTTCCTCTGGCGGTACCGGCGGCGGTGTCTGCGCGTGCAGCGCCTGAGCGAATCCGGCCGCGCCGGCCTGGATGCCGGGCGACGGACGCAGCATGCCAGTGGCGAAGCGGAGCACGTTCCACGGCACACGGAACACGTCGGCGAAGCCGGACAGGAACGCGGTCGCGACGATGCCGATGAACTTGGGGCCCGGAAGCACGCGATGGATGCGGCAGATCTGCAGGAAGCGGTCGACTTCGATGATGCCGCGCGTTCCGCGCACGACCAGGCGACTCTCCATCGGTCGTGCATTCCACGACAGCAGCATGCGCCCGAGGCCGCGCTCGCCATTCGCACTCGCGTGCCACTCGTCGAACTTGAGGTTCGGGTCGCGACCCGTCCCGCGGTAACTGGCGTCGACATCTGCGAGCGAGCCCAGGAATGCTTCGAGGACGTAAAGGCCATGCACGCCAAGATCGCGGAACGGATAGGATCCCTGACGCACCGCTGGCGGCAACGGCCCGCCCGCATAATCGGGATATTCCGAGCTGCGCAGGATGTCGACGCTGAGGATGTCGCCGATGGCGCCATCGCGGACCGCGTCCAGTGCCTTGACGACCATCGGGTCGAGACGATCGGAGTGGTTGACCGAAAGCACCAGGCCGCGTTCGCGCGCTCGCTCGATCATCGTCGTGCATTCGGCGACCGATTCGGCCATCGGCTTTTCGACCAGCACGTGGCAGCCCATGTCGAGTGCCTGCAGCGCGAGCGGGCAGTGGCTCGCCGGCGGCGTGAGCACGTAGATTGCGTGTGGCGACTGCGCGGCGAGATCGGCAAGACTGGCAGCGACAACCGGTATCGAGAACTGGTTGGCGAGTGCGTGCGCGGCGGCGTTGTCGAGATCGCAGATGCCGACGATGTCGACGAAATCGAGCCGTCGCAACGCGGCCAGATGGTGACTGGCGACGTAGCCGGCGCCGACAATGGCGATGCGCAGCCGGTCATTTGAAATTGCTTGCATGGAGAACTTACCTCGGACAATTGAATGGTTAGCGCCGGCGACGCTGTGCCAGCGCCGCCGTCGTTTCATGGATGATTTCAGCGACGCGCCGATCCCAGGTTTGATCGGCGACAGCGGCCATGCGCGCGGTACTCGCGGCGGGGCTGTCATCGCGCAGCTCCTCTTCGAGCGCCTGCAGAAATCCGTCGCGGTCTTCGGCGAGGCGCACCCAGCGCGCGAATTTCTCGACCTCGGGATTGCGCACGCTGACGACTGGCTTGCCGGTCGCCAGATATTCGCGCAGCTTCAGCGGATTCGCATTCTCCGTCTGTCGGTTGCGTCGATACGGAATGATCGCCACGTCGAACGCCTTCGCCCAGTGTGGCAGCGTGGCATACGGCTGCGCGCCAACGAGCCGCACGTTGGGTAGCGCAGCGAGTCGCGAAACATCCACGGCCGCGTGTCCGACCAGCAGGAAGGTCCAGTTCGGGCGCTCGCGCGCCAGCCATTCGATCAACTCGAAATCGATCCACTCGTGCAGCGAACCGAAGTAGCCGATGACCGGCCGCGCAAGATCGCGCGCACCCGCTGCGACCTCGGTCGCCGGATCTGCTGCTTGTCGGAACAAGGCGACATCGACGCCGTGCGGCGAAAAAAGCGTATGCGGATTGAGCGCGCGCTTGGCCTCGACGAGGGCAGGCGGAGCGACGAAGACGAGATCGGCTTCGCGTGTGAGGTCTGCATCGCGCGCGGCAATCAGTGTCGCGTCGACCCCGGGATGCGCCGCGTAGTCGTCGATGCAGTAGTACACGCACAGATCCTCGCCCAGGCGGCCGGCCATCAAACCCGGATGCGGTACGACAAACCAACTCAGCCAGCGCTTGAAACCGACGATGCGCACGGCGCGGCGTACCGACCAGAATCCGAACCAGCGGTTGATCGCGTCGATGCCGGGCACCCGGCGAAACGGAATCTGCGGCACGGTGCACAACCACAGGTTGTCGCCGATCTGCTCCGGGCGCCGGGCCGCTGCACGCAGTTTTTTCCACAGGCGACCGAGGTCGCGACCACTGGCCTGTGGCGCGCGCATGCCGGGGCTTGCGACGTAGAGCACGGGCATCGTTGCAGCGATACGCGCGGCGATATGATGACTGCTGGTGCGATTCTCGGAACGCCAATCGTTGCCGAAGTAAATGATGCCGAGCCCGGCGAGCGTGTTGTCGGGTTCGCTCACGGGATCATCACCGCAAGGAACCGCAACGGCGCGCCGTTGCGCGCACGGCAGTGAAATCGCGGACAATCGCGACGAATGACGCGCGCATCCGCGTTCGCGAAGGGACCACTTGAAGCATGTCGGATGAACTTGTCAGTGTCGTGATGCCGGTCTACAACGCGGCGGCGACGCTGCGCAAATCGATCGATTCGGTGCTTGGCCAAAGCCATGCCGCGGTGGAGTTGCTCGCGGTCGATGACGGATCGCGTGATGCCTCGGCGCAGATCCTCGATGAGTACGCCGCGCGCGATCCACGCGTGCGTGCATTGCGCATGCCGGTGAACGGCGGCGTGGCGGCGGCGCGCAATCTCGCGCTGGACGCGGCGCAAGGACGCTACATCGCCTTTCTGGACAGTGACGACTGGTGGCATCCGGACAAACTCGCGCGCCAGATC
>JBDSFA010000462.1:0-8540 GCA_039919785.1 Dokdonella sp.
GAAGGTCCGACGCCGCTGGAAACCGGCGGCGGCATGAAGCACGCTTTGACCGTAATCGGACCCGCGCCTTTCATCGCGGTAAGTGCCGATATCGTCAGCGACTACGACTACGCGCGTCTGCCGAGGGAACCGGATGGCCTCGCGCACCTGGTCATGGTGCCCAATCCGGATTTTCATCCGCGTGGCGATTTCTGTCTCGATGGTGTGCGCCTCAACGAGGAAGGCGTGGGCAAGCGCCTCACCTTCGGCAATATCGGCGTGTATCGCCCGGAACTGGTCGCCGGCGAACCCGCGTCACATTTCAAACTGCTGCCACACTTCCAGCGCGCGATGCGCGAGAAACGTTTGAGTGGAGAACGCTTCGATGGTTACTGGCGGAACGTCGGGACACGCGATCAACTTGCTGAAGTCAACGCAAGCCATCTGAAGCAAAGCCAAAATTCATCGTGAAATTTGTCCATTTGCGCATAGCCGCAACCCTTGGAGTGTGCTCAGCGCCTGCTTATGCACGAGGCCTTGGCGAATCGCCATTCGCTCAAGGCATTGCGCTCATTTTTATTGTATGGCTTGCCTACGTAGTCATAGAAGAATCCTACAAAGACGAACGCTGGTTTAAATGGACCAAGCCATTTTGGGTTGTGCTGATCTTGCTCATGTTTATATGGGCAGGTGGACTGTCTCACCATCGATAGCGTTGAGGTCTTTGTGTCATCGCAAGTATTGCCCATCGCAGATCAGTCAGTGTCTCGAAGCAATCCGCGCAAGAACGGCACCGTTACGCGACGCTGCGCCGCGAGCGATGCGCGATCGATGTGATCGAGCACTTCGAGCAACGAACCGATGTCACGTTTGGCGCGTGCGAAGAGCCAATCGAGTACGCCGTCGTCGAGTTCGATACCGCGTGCCAGCGCACGACTCCTGAAGAGCGCGCGCCGCGCCTCCTCGTCGAGCGGCTTGAGAGCGACCTGCGTGCATGCGGACAGGCGCGAAACCAGATCAGGCAGGTCGATGCCGAGTTGCGCGGGCGGAGCGCTGGCCGCGAACAGCAGGAGCGCGCCTTCCGCACGGCAGCGGTTGTAGAGATCGAACATCGCGTGTTCGGCATCATGCTCGCCTGCTATCGCATCGAGGTCGTCGATCGCCAGCAGGTCGCTGCCACCGAAGCCGCGAATTGCATCAGCATGCGGTGCGCGCAATGCGGCCATTGAGAGGTATTGAGCACTGCGACCGGCGTCGCTTGCCGCCGAGCACGTCGCGATCAACAGGTGCGTGCGGCCGCTGCCTGCAGGCGCGCAGAGATATACCCACGACGAGGCGGTATCGAGTGCCGCTGCGCGCAATAGGTCGACCGCGACGCTGTTCTGGCCGGGCACGAAACTGTCGAAACGCTGGTGCGCCTGCCAGCGCAGCGCGAGCGGCAACTGATCGGTCATGAAGTCCCGGAAAACGGGACGGAGGGATTTTCCGCTCTGCGGAGGTCCGATGTTGGCGCGGCAGTGCCATCGGCAAATACCTCGGCTCCTTTTTCGCGGCCCACGACCACAATCACCGGCTCTGCATGCGCGGTGTACAACTCACTTTCGTTGTAGCGCTCATGCACGTAGCGCAGCACCACGACCGCGACCGAGGCGACCGGCAATGCGAGCAGGACGCCGAGGAAGCCGAACAATTCGCCACCGGCAAGCACTGCGAATATCACCGCCACCGGATGCAGGCCAATCTTCTCGCCGACCAGGCGCGGCACCAGCACATACCCTTCCAGGGTCTGGCCGATCGCGAACACGCCGAGCACGAGCAGCACATGTGCCCAGTCCTGGTACTGCACGAGTGCGGCGATCACGCCGATGACGACGCCGGCAATCGCTCCGAGATACGGCACGAAGCTGATCAGACCTGCGGCCATGCCGATGAGTGGACCGACGCCGATGCCGACCGACCACAAGCCGATGCCGTAGAACAAACCCAACACCACCATCACGCTGAGCTGGCCGCGCAGGAACGCGCCGAGTACATCATCGGACTCGCGCCCGAGCCGGCTGAAAACCGGCTCGACCGAGCGCGGAATCAGTGCGTGAATGCGTGCAATCAGAATGTCCCAGTCGCGCAGCAGGTAAAAAGCGACCACCGGGATCATGACCAGGTTCAACACCCAGCCGACCACCGCCATGCCGGATTTCGAAACACGCCCAAGCAAGGTTGCGGCGAAACCGCCCGCTTCCCTCCAATTCTCACGCAGTGCGTCGAGAATCTTCTGCGTGTCGAGAACGTCCGGCGAAATGCCGAAGCGCGTTTCGAGCCACGGTGTCGCGCGGGTCTGAAACCAGTCGAGCCAGATCGGCAGCTGGGTCAAAAACGAACCGATCTGCCGCTCGATGAACGGCACAAGGATCAGAAGGATGATCGTTACGACCAACGTGACGACCAGGAAGACGAGACTCACCGCAAAGCTGCGCCCCATCCAGCGCTCGAGCCGGTCGACAACCGGATCGGCCAGATAGGCGAACAACGCCGCCGCGACAAACGGCATCAACACCGGCGACAGCAGGTAAACGATCGCACCGAAAGCGAGCAGCAGGATCAACCATTGCCAGCGCAGGTCCAGCCCATGGCTGGTGCCGTCAGGCTGCGCTTCGCGCTCGTTCATTGAATTTTCTCCTTGCGTGCGGCGATCGCACGGCGCGCACGCATACCCCAGATGGCGATGTAGTGCAATCCACTCAAGAGCGTGAGCGCGGCAATGATCGCGATGAGTGCCGTGTGCAGAGGCGGCGGTATGTCGATCCAGTGCGACAGGCGCAACAGTTCGATCAGGACGAACACGATCTGCGCCACCGTCGTCAGTTTGGACAGACGACTCGGCGCCGCATCGAAACGGCCGATCAGGTTGTGATATGCCACGGCGCCGGCAACGATCGCCAGATCCCGGCCGACGACGAGCACCGCGAGCCATTCCGGCAACTCGCCCGCCAGCGCAAGCCAGACGAATGCGGCCATCAGCAGCAATTTGTCGGCGATCGGATCGAGCATGCCACCAATCCAGCTCTGCCAGCCGAAACGCTTGGCCAGATAGCCGTCGAGCGCATCGCTGAAACCGGCGATCGCCGCGACCAGCAACGCACCGTCGTAGCGGCCGGCGCCGATCAAGTGACACAACGGCACCACCAGCGCGATGCGCAGCGCGGTGATCAGATTGGGCAAATGCCGCAGCATCGGCGCCGTCAGGGAAGGAGAACGAGCGTCGCGTCGATGCCGTCGGTATGCGCCGACGCGTCGACGCTGAGCGTGCGCTCCATCGTCACCGCATCGAGGAAACGCGTCAGATCCGTCGCCAGCGAAAGTTTGACCATGATCGCGTCGCCGCGCGCCTGCATCGTCTGCGCGCCGCGCACCAGATTGCTCTTGCCGAGGTAGCCGACCACGCGCGCGTAGTCGTTGGCGTCGCGAATGCCGCCAATCCATACCGTCGCCTCGCTCGGCGTTTCAGACTGCGCGGCGGCGTCGTCGTGTGGCCCGACGCCCAGACGCTGCAACATCTTGTCGACGGCGGCGCTGTCGAACTGCACGATCAGGATCAACTTCGCCGCATCATCGCCGCCGCTATTGGGCTTGTACTGGTACTGCAGCACGTAGCGTTCGGCCTGGGCGACCGCCTTGACCACGTCCGGCCGCGCCAGCAGGCCACTGTCGCCGGTCTGCGCGATCAGGACATTGGCCAGCGCAGTCTGCATGGCGCCCACGCGCTCGTCGTCGGACTGCGAATTGACCGGCGCCTTGCCGGTATAGCTGGTCGGCGCCGCCGCCCAGGCCAACGGAGCCAGCAGCGCCAGGAGCAGGGCGAACACGCGCAATGGAATCGGAGGGCGCACTTTCATCATCCTTGTCGTAGATGGGCGCCAGTCTGCCAGTAAACAGGTGGATGAGGAATTTTCAGTGGCGCTCAGAGCGAGGTTGGAGGGATTTTCGGCGATCGCGACCGTGGCGCGCGTTGCCCCAGCCGGCAAAACCCCTCCGGCGATTTTGTGCCCCTGCTAGAATGCGCGCCCCCGCGAGAGCCGGCGCCACGACATGTCCGCTGACAAAGAAGCCCTGAGTTACCGCGCTGCCGGCGTCGACATCGATGCAGGCAACGAAGTCGTCGAACGGATCAAGCCGTTGGTCAAGCGCACGTTCCGGCCCGAGGTCATGGCTGGGCTCGGCGGGTTCGGTGCGCTATTCGAACTTGGCGGACGCTATCGCGAACCTGTGCTGGTTTCAGGCACCGACGGCGTCGGAACCAAGCTGAAGCTCGCACAGATCCTCGGCCGCCACGACACCATCGGCATCGATCTGGTCGGCATGTGCGTCAACGATGTGCTCGTGCAGGGTGCCGAGTCACTGTTCTTCCTCGATTATTTCGCGACCGGCAAGCTCGATGTCGAGACCACCGTCAGTGTGGTCGGTGGCATTGCCACCGGCTGCGAACTGGCCGGTTGCGCCCTCATCGGCGGCGAGACCGCCGAGATGCCGGACATGTATCCGCCCGGCGAATACGACCTGGCCGGGTTTTGCGTGGGCGTGGTCGAGAAGTCGGCCCTGATCGACGGGTCGCAGATCAAGACGGGCGACGCGATCATCGGCATCGCCTCCAGCGGCGCGCACTCGAACGGCTATTCGCTGGTGCGCAAGATCGTCGCACGAGCGGGCAACCCTTTCGATCTTGACCTTGGCGGCGTCAGCCTCGCCGATGCGCTGATGGCACCGACCACGATCTACGTCAAGCCGATCCTGCAGTTGCTCAAGCAGCAACCGGTCCACGGCATGGCGCACATCACCGGCGGCGGCCTCAAGGAAAACATCATCCGCGTGGTGCCCGATGGGCTCAGCATCGCACTCGACAGCGCGGCGTGGAAGCGACCCGCCCTGTTCGACTGGCTGCAGGAAGAAGGCAAGGTCGCGCGCGATGAAATGCTGCGCACGTTCAATTGCGGCATCGGCTATGCGCTGATCGTGCAGCAGGGCCAGGTCGGCATCACGCTCGATGCACTCGAAGCGCTCGGCCTGACCGCGTGGACCATCGGTGCGGTCGAAACGGCGCACGGCGACGAGCGCGTACACATCGCTTGAAGCCGGGATTCGGGATGACCAGCCTTCGGCTGTTGTGAAGCGTTCGGGATTCGGCAAAGCGTCTGCTTGGCAGGTTTAGTTCGCAATCCAATCCAGGCCTTATGGCAGCCATACCCTTATTCAGTCCTCGCCCCCGAACCCCCAGCTTGCGCGTGGCGGTTCTAGCTTCCGGCCGGGGTTCCAATCTGCAGGCGCTGATCGATGCGCAGCGGGATGACTGCTCGCCGATCGAGATCGTGCTGGTTGCGAGCGACAAGGCGAAGGCGATCGCACTGCGCCGCGCCGAAGATGCCGGCATCGCGACGCTTGCGCTCAATCCAAAAAGCTACCCGGACCGCGCAGCGTTTGATGCGGAGCTGTTCGCTCGCGTCGGCGCGCACCAGCCAAACCTGATCGTGCTCGCGGGTTTCATGCGCATCCTCGACCCCATCGCGCTGGCGCCGTGGCTCGGCCGCATCATCAATATCCACCCTTCCCTGCTGCCCAAATACCCCGGCCTGCACACGCATCGACGCGTGCTTGAGGCGGGTGACGCGATGCATGGCGCAAGCGTCCACTACGTGACCGCTGAACTCGATGGTGGGCCACCGATCGCGCAGGCGCAGATCGCCATTGTCGCAGGCGATACACCGGAAACGCTGGCGGAACGACTGCTGGAAAGAGAGCACCGGTTGCTGGTCGAATGCGTGGCACTCATTGCAGCGGGCCGCATTGCAATGAGCGCTGCGGGCGTGACCTTCGATGGCCACGTGCTGCTCGCGCCGCTGCAACTTGACGACAACGGCCGAATTGTTTGAAGTCCTGTTCAGGCACGTGCGGCGACACTCGCGCTTCGTCCCGCGGAATGCCTTCATGAAAGCCTTGCTCGCCCTACTAGCTCTGAACCTTGCAGCGATGGCTTCTGCGAGTGCAACCGATGCTGCGCTGAAACCTTTCCACGCCGACTATGCAACCCTGCGCAACGGCAGCGAGCTGGGCCGCACCACGCTCGACCTCAGCGACAACGGCGATGGCAGCTGGACCCTGCGCAGCGAGACGCACGGCACGTCGGGGTTGGCCAAGCTCGCCGGTGTGCACATCGTCGAAACCTCGCGTTTCCGCTGGAACGACGGCCGTCCCGAAGCGCTCGCCTATGACTTTCATCAGGACGCTGCGTTCAAGCAGAAAATTCGCCATGCCGGTTTCGACTGGAAGGCGGGTGAGGTTCACGTCACCGAGGGTGATGGTGATTTTCGCTACCCGATCGCCGCCGGCATCATCGACCGCCAGTCCGTCACACTCGCGCTCGCCAGCGATCTCATGCACAACGCGACGAATTTCGACTACAAGGTCGCGGTCAAGGATCGCATCGAGGAAATGCGCTACGCGCGCGCCGCGAGTGAGCCCCTGAAAGTCCCTGCGGGCGAATTCGACACAGTGTTGATGCAACGCGAAGGCGAACCGGGCAGCGATCGCAAGCGCGTCGCGCGGAGCTGGTTCGCACCGTCGCTCGGCTGGATGCCGGTGCAGATTGAGCAGACCGAGAAGAAGGGCGACACGGTCACGCTGCAACTGGTGTCGTCGAACCGCTAGGATCTCGCGTTTGGTGCGCGATCAGAAGTTCGGCGTGGCTCAAGGATGCTACGAAGGCGGAATTCGCGAGCTCTGTGCGAGCGTTCGCGGCAGCTGATTTGGTGCCGTGATGGGATCGAACCATCGACCAATGGATTAGGTGTTCTTGGCGAAACCACAAAGTTACTGATGCGCAAGCGTAGTCGAGCGAAGAGCGGCGAAGCAGAAGGAAGTTGCGGGTCAGCAGCTTGGCGACGGTTGACGAAGCCGACGCGAACTGAGCACTGCGCCTGTGCCCTACCTCGGAAGCGCAGCAGTGGCGAACGGCACCAAGCGCGCTTGCGGGTCCGGCAAGATCGGCGTATGTTTTACTCCAGTAAAACATCGGGCATGGACTGATCATGAGCTCCAGAGCAACCCTCCGCCGCTCCGGCGGCTCCGTCATTCTCTCGATTCCGAAGACCTTCGTCGAATCGCTGGCTGTTGATGCCGGCTCCGTGGTCGAACTATCCCTGCACGGCCGCAGCCTCTCCGTAACGCCTGCTCGGCGCAACCTGACCGAACGCCTCAATGCCAGCCCGAAGTCACCTGCACAATGGCAACGCGATGACGAGTGGCTTGACGAAGCACCGCAAGGACGCGAGGCTCTGTGAATCGTGGTGTTCCGCAGCGCGGCGACATTCTCGAACTGAGTCTCGACCCGACGCGCGGCCGCGAGATTCGCGGCTCCCGCCCGGTATTGGTGCTGTCAGCGGATGCGTTCAACAAAGCGTCTGGCCTGCTCCTGGTTGCTCCGATCACGCATGGCGGTGCGGCAACACGCGAAACGGGATTCAGCGTGACCCTGATGGGTACCGGCACTCGAACCCAAGGCATCGTTCTCTGCGATCAGACGCGCACGCTCGATGCGCGGTCGCGGACGTTCAGGCGCATAGAAATGGCACCGTCACATGTAGTGCAGGAAGCCTTGGACGCGATTCGAGCCATTCTCGAGTAGCAACTTGGTGCCTGCCCGCAGTCCAGCTACGCGCTACGCAATTCTTCGACAACCTCTCTCACCGAGCTGCCCGTGAAGCCATTCCTCGCGCAACGGTGACGGAGTTGTTTGTTGGTCGACACCTCCATTGCAAAAGAAGCGCAATCGCAACAGCTAGCCGATCAGGATGGAAGGTAAGATGGGCGGACGCTTACGACGGAGCGGCATGCGCCGCCAGCATGAAGTGCTGGACGCAATCGAATTCGTCTGCCGTTTCCGGCAACGTAGAGGAAAAGACTTTGGACGCAGGCTACCTGGCGGAGGTAACCGATTGATTGAATGGTGGGCCGTGATGGGATCGAACCATCGACCAATGGATTAAAAGTCCACTGCTCTACCGCTGAGCTAACGGCCCCGCTTGTAGCAAATAACGCCATGCGCGTAGCGCATTATCACTCCCCCTCGCCCGCTTGCGGGAGAGGGCAAGGGGTGAGGGCCACGTCGCGAAGAACGCCGAACGAAGAATCACCCCGACTACTTCCCCTTGTCAGCTCGCGCAAAAGGCTGGTTGGCGAGCGCCACTCCGCATCGATGTCGAATGCAGCAATCACGCAATCAGACGCGCGAGGGTCGCGCAGTTTACCCGTCCCGGCGTCTCAGCGGTAGCGCGTCGGGTTGGTGACGCCAGCCGCATGGAAACCATCTGCGCGCAGACGGCAGGCGTCGCAGTGGCCGCAGGCCTGACCCTGCGCATCGGCCTGGTAGCAGGACACGGTCGCCGCAAAGTCGACGCCGAGGCGCTGACCTTCGCGCACGATATCGGCTTTGCTCATCGCCATCAGCGGGGCTTGTACGCGCAGCGCGGCGCCTTCGACCGCGACTTTGGTGGCGAGGTTGGCGAGGCGCTCGA
>JBDSFA010000289.1:0-3585 GCA_039919785.1 Dokdonella sp.
AACGCACGCACGACGCCGAGTTCGAGGTCGGTGCCGCCGTTGTCGCCGATCGACGAGCCGAGAATCGCGACGTCCCCGGCGATGGCAGGTGGAGAAGTGAACTCGTAATCGCCGACACGCCGCGCCGCCAGACGTACGCCCTTTGATAGTGCAATCTCACCGTTGACGCCGAAGTCAGCACAGCGCTTGCCGGTGACCGCGTCGAGCGCGAGCAGGCGCACGTCGATCGTCGCGAACAGAATGCGTTGCGCGCAGGCGGTGCCGGTCGGTGCGTGCTCATCGCGCCAGTAGCTGACGCCGCGCGTCGCCATCTCGGAGTAGTAGTGGTCGCGCGGGACCTGCGCATCGAACTGCCAGCGTTGCGTACCTTTCGCTGCGTCGAGTGCGAAGACCTTGCCAGTTGCGGTATTGATGTACAGCGTGTCGCCGATCAGCAACGGCGTCGCCTCGAAGGTCAGTGCGTCGTGCGCGCGCACGAAACCCTCGCCAAGTTCGCCGGTGCGAAAACTCCAGGCCAACTCAAGCTTGTCGACGTTCTGTGGCGTAATCTGCGCCAGCGGCGCATGGCGTTGCCCGCGACCGTCACCGCCGTACGCGCTCCATTCAAACGGACCGGCTCGGGTCTGTCCCGCTGACAACGTCAGCACGACTATCAATCCCATCAACAACGTGCGCATCGATCATCCTCTCCTGGTGCGGCGATTAGAGGCTCGGACCATCGCCACGGCAAGGAATCTGTGACGAAAAGGACCGACGAAGACGCGAACGGGAAGCCTGCGCTGGGTCGATGCATTGCCGCGATCAATCTGGGCGCAATCCATCGGCCCGTGAGCACACATTCGCACGCACACGCCCGTTCGCCCGGCGGGGATTATTCTGGCCGCCACGTCCGCAGCACGTTATTCATGCGAAGCAGTTTTCAGGCCTCGCGCCAGTCCTGTGGCAGCAGGTTGCGGTAGCGGCGACTCAACAGCAGTTCGCTGCGGTCGTGCAACACCAGCTTGAGATCGCCATGTGCCCAGGGGGCAATTTCGGCGATGAAATTCGCGCGCACGAGATGCGAGCGATGCACACGCAGGAACTCGGCGGGATCGAGACGCTGCGCGAGGCGGGCGAGCGTCGAGCGGACGAGATGGCTGCGTGTTTTCGTGTGAACCTCGACATAATTTCCGGCCGCGCTCAGCCGCTGCACGTCGGCGATCGGCACGATCAGCGAGCGGCCGCGTTCGTGCACGACGATGCGACTCAGTCGCGGTGTTTGCCTGAGATTGGCGCCGAGATGGCGCAAGCGCTCCTCGTCGACCGCCCCGCCCTCGCCCTCAATCGCTTCCTGGCGTCGCTCGCTCAAGCGTTCGCTGACACGTGTCAGACACAACGCGAAACGCTCGCGATCGAACGGCTTGAGCAGGTAATCGAGCGCAGCAAACTCGAACGCGCGCAGCGCATGCTCATGGAACGCGGTTGTGAAGACGATCAGCGGATACGGCGGTCGCGCGCGCGTGAGCAGGTCGAAACCGCTTTCCGCACCTAGCTGGATATCGAGGAAGAGCAGATCGGGATTCGCGTCCCGCAAGGCCACAAGGCCACCCGCGACATCGTCAGCTTCGGCAACCACGCGATAGCCCGCATGCGCAGCAAGCAATCGCCGCAGCTTCGCCGATGCGGGCGGCTCGTCTTCGACGATGGCGACGCGGACCTCAGTCATCGGTGGCGAGCGGAATGACGATATCCACGCGGGTGCCGCCGCCGGATCGCGCGACAATCTCGAACCGATGGCGTCCCGGATACATCAATTCGAGCCGACTGCGCACGTTGGCGAGGCCGACGCCGGGTTCGAAATCGGCGTTCACGCCCACGCCGTCGTCGTCGACGGTGCAGTGCAGTTGTCCGCCAGCGGCGCGGATCTCGACTTCAACCAGGCCCCTGCCCGACTTGAGGCCGTGCTCAAACGCGTTCTCGACCAGCGGTTGCAACAACAAGCGCGGAATCCATGCGTTGCGCGCCGCTGGCTCGACGGTGACGCGGGTTTCAAGTTTGCCGCGAAAGCGCTCGCGCATCAGTTCGAAGTACCGTTCCAGCCAGACCACATCATCGACCACGCGTACACGCGCGCTACCCGATTCGCTGAGTGCGGCGCGCAACAGTTCTGCGAATGCGGCAATCATGCGGTCCGCCGCGTCGACATCCTCGTGCATGCGGTTGGAGATCGCATTCAAGGTGTTGAACATGAAATGCGGCTCGATCTGCGCGGTCAGCTGCGCGAGGCGCGCTTCGCTGAGATCACGTTCGAGCCGCACCACGGCCAGTTCGCGCTCGCGCCGCACGCGTATTGCACGCCAGGCGATACAGAAACCGACGATCACGGCGTAGCTGATCAGGTCCTTCTGCAGCTCGTAGACGAAGCCGAGCCATGGATCGTTGAATTCGTAGTGGTCGCCCTGCGACGCGTAGACGACTCGGCGAATCGCGACCATCCCGCCCGTGTGCAGCAGCGAAAACAGTATCGCCGCGGGCACATGCACTGGCAGGCGCCGAAACCAGTCCGCGCCCGACAGAGGAAAGCGTCGTTCGAAGCGATAGATGGCGATGGCAAGGATCGCCATCGTCGCAACGCTGCTGAGTTCCCAGGTGAGCGGTTCCCACGCAGCGATTGCACGACCGGCATTGCGGTAGCCGATGATCGCGTTCACGCCGAGCCACACGCCCAGCGCAATCCACGCGCACGTGTATCCCACCCATGCGAGCGCGTTCCGCCGCGCGCTCGTCGTCATCCGCACAGGATTGGTCACGGCGGTGGGGCGCATCGGGGTCAGCGCACGAACGTCATGACGCTTCAGTCAGCGACATCTGGTTCAAAGAACGACCAGCGAATCTCGGGAAACTTCGTCTTCATGTCCTTCTCGACCGCGTTGATCGAATCGACGACGCCCTTGGTCGAGAGGTCACGGCTCATCTCGGCCTTGATCGCGACCATCACGTCGGCGCCGAGCTGCAGGGTGATCAGGTTGAACACGCGTGCGATCTCGCTGCGCGCATTGAGGAACTGCAGGATCTCCGCTTTCAGTTCAGGATCGACGCTTTGCCCGATGAGCAGGGCCTTGACTTCGATCGCAATGAACACTGCGACCACGATCAGCAACACACCAATCGCGAGCGTGCCGATCGCATCGAACAGGGGATTGGCGGTGAGCAGAGTCAGCAGCACCGCCAGCAAGGCGAGCGCGAGACCCAGCAGCGCAGCGAGGTCCTCGCCAAAGATCACGATCAATTCGCTCTGGCGGCTCTCGCGGAACCATTCCCACAAGCTGCGCTTGCCGCGTACCTTGTTGACCTCGGTGAGGCAGCCCCACATCGATATGCTTTCAGCGACGATGCCGAACGCGAGCACGCCAACCGCGAGCCACGGCCACTTCAGCGGCTCTGGCGCGCTGAGTTTGTGGATGCCCTCGTAGATCGAAAACGCGCCGCCGACTGAAAACAGCAACAGTGCGACCAGGAACGACCAGAAGTAGATTGCCTTGCCCTGCCCCAGCGGATGATCCGGCGTCGGCGGCGCTTTCGCGTTCCTGAGTCCAAGCAGGAGCA
>JBDSFA010000258.1:0-6983 GCA_039919785.1 Dokdonella sp.
ATACCCGACATGCGGTGGGCGATGTCATGGGGCGGCTGCATTCGCACGTCCGCACCCAGGAGCCCGTCGGACGTTGGTGGTCGAGGCGAAAAGCCGGCTACGCGAGGACAGATTTTCGACGATTCGCTGGCCCATAGTGGTTCTATGGGCCAAGAAGCGGCGGAAATATGGACCGCCTAGACGGGTTTGCAGCCCGGCCATCCAACGTCCGACGGACTCTACTCTCCTGTCGCCTGTCCCTACGCCATCAATACCGCGCGGGCAGGCGCGGCCAAGGAGCTTGCAGTGCATTACGTCCCATTCCGATTCCGCCAATCCGCATTGGCGGCCGCTTTGCTGTTCGCCTTCGCGCCGGCTTATGCCGACGAGGCGCCCAGCGATCTCGACACGGTTGTCGTCACCGCAACCCGTACCGAGCAGACCGAGGCGAACACGCTTTCCGCGCTCACCGTCATCGATCGCGCCGACATCGAACGCTTGCAACCGCTTTCGCTGCAGGATCTGCTGCGCGGCACGCCCGGCCTTTCGATCGCCAATAACGGAGGTCCGGGCAAGAACACGTCCCTGTTCCTGCGCGGCACCGAGTCGGGTCACGTGCTGGTGTTGATCGATGGCGTCAAGATTGGCTCAGCCACTGTCGGTCTGCCGGCGATCCAGGACATTCCGGTCGACCAGATCGAACGCATCGAAATCGTGCGCGGCCCGTTTTCCAGCTTGTACGGCTCCGAGGCGATCGGTGGCGTGATCCAGATTTTCACGCGTCGCGCGCAAGGCACCTTCGAACCCAATTTCAGCGTCGGCGTGGGCAGTTACGGCGAGGTGCGCGGTGATGTCGGCGTCGCCGGCAAGGGTGAGCAGGGCTGGTACTCGGCGCAACTCGCGCACGAGAACACCGACGGCATCAATTCCTGCCGTGGCAAACCATTTCCCGACGGAGCCGGCTGCTACGTCGACGAGCCCGATCGCGATGGCTATCGCACTACATCGCTGAGCCTGCAGGGCGGTTATCGCTTCAACGAAGCCTGGGACGCTGATGCGCACCTGCTGCGTACGAACGGATATACGGAGGTCGACGGCTCATTCTCGAACCAGGCCGATACCGAACAGCATGTCGCCGGTGCGCGCCTGCGTTTCCGCCCGAGCGATAAACTCACCTTGACGTTGAATGCGGGCCAGAGCGCCGACCTCAGCGAGAACTTCGAGAACGGCGTCTACGTGAGCATGTTCAACACGCACCGCGACCTCGGTTCACTGCAGGGCGACGTCGGTATTGCTGACGGATTGCTGACGCTCGGCTACGACTGGCAGCGCGATCGCGTCGACAGCGACACCGAATACACCGTGAGCCGTCGCATCGACGACGCGGTGTTTGGCCAATGGCAGCAGACGTTCGGTTCGCAATCGCTGCAGGCGAGCGCGCGCCACGACGACAACAGCCAGTTCGGCGGCAAGACCACCGGCAGCCTGCTCTGGGGCTGGCAATTGAGCAGCGCGTTGCGCCTCACGGCAAGCGCGGGCACCGCGTACAAGGCGCCGACCTTCAATGACCTGTACTACCCAGACTTCGGCAATGCGAATCTGCGCCCGGAGAATTCGCGCAGCTATGAACTTGGCCTGCGCGGGACACCCGGCTGGGGCAAGTGGTCGCTCAACGCATTCGAGAACCAGGTCGACGATCTGATTTCCTATGACGCAGCGCTGTTTGCGCCGGGCAATGTGTCGCGCGCACGCATCCGCGGTATCGAAGCGGTCGCAGGAACAACACTGGCGCAATGGGATGTAGCCGCGACGGCGACCTGGCTCGATCCGCGCAACGAGAGCGACGACACCAATCATGGCAATTTGCTTGCGCGGCGCGCGCGCGACAGCGTTCGTGTGGATGCCGATCGGCACTTCGGCGCGCTCAGCGCAGGCGCCAGCGTCTATGTCGTCGACAAGCGTTACGACGATCTGGGCAACACGCGCGAGTTGGGCGGCTATGCGCTGACCGACCTGCGCGTGGCCTATGCACTTAATGCTGCGTGGAAATTGCAGCTGAGCGCGAACAACGTGTTCGACCGGCGCTACGAGAGCGCGGCGTTCTACAACCAACCCGGCCGCAACTACTTGTTGACGGCGAGCTGGCGGCCAAACTCGCGCTGAGCTGAAAGCGCTTGAATGTTTCAAAGAAAAACCCTTCTCCCGCTGGCGGGAGAAGGTGCCGAAGGCGGATGAGGGCGGCACGTCGCGGCAACTTTGCATTGCCGGCTCTCACCCTCACCCGTCGCGCTGCGCGCGCCGACCTCTATCGGCCAGCGGGAGAGGTGAGTGCTGAATCAAGTTGATGGCGAGCGGCGACCAAATTTGCATTGAGTGGAAAGTGCCTGAATATTTTAGAGAAAAACCCTTCTCCCGCTGGCGGGAGAAGGTGCCGAAGGCGGATGAGGGTGGCACGTCGCGACGGCGTTCCGTTGCCGGTTCTCACCGTTACCCGTTGCGCTGCGCGCCTCCACCTCTCCCGACCAGCAGGAGAGATGAGCGCTAACCCAGAGAAGTTTTCGCGACGGGATCCCTATCAAGCTATGCGTCAATCGAGTGGTTCCCGACCATGGTTGCAATAGCAATCGCAGACACTGGATTTCAAGTGCCTTGGGGGTCAGCGATGTGCGCGTGTCGCCGGTGTGTGCGTTCTTGCCGCTGTCATGAGCGGCGCTCGCGCGTACGCGCCGCTCGTGCCTGAGCGTTGCACCTGCTGGATCGGTTTCGATGCCCAACTCCCGCCGAGGATTCGACGATGCCTGATACCTGGTCAAGTGAATTTCCCCGGCGGGCAAGGACGTGAGCCGCTCAAGCGAGTGTCTCGGCCTGATCGAAGACGAACATCCCCGTGCGCTGAATCCAGGCGCTGGCCGATGAGCGACGCGCGCACCTGTCCTGCTTTGCTTGTTTCCGCGCCTGCGTCGGGGCAAGGCAAGACCAGTGTCACCGCCGCGCTCGCGCGCTGGCACGCACGCCAGGGCAGGTGCGTTCACGTGTTCAAGACCGGTCCGGATTTTCTCGATCCCATGGTGCTCGAATGCGCGAGCGGACGTCCCGTGTATCAACTGGATTTGTGGATGAGCGGTGTGGAGGACGTGCGCTCGCGCCTGTTCGCTGCAGCGGCCGACGCCGATCTGATCCTCATCGAAGGCGTGATGGGTTTGTTCGACGGCTCTCCCTCGACCGCCGATCTCGCGCAGCAACTGGGAATTCCGGTGCTTGCGGTCATTGATGGTTCTGCGATGGCGCAGACGTTCGGTGCCATTGCGAGCGGGCTTGCCCACCATCGCGACGGCATGCTTCTGCATGGGGTCGCTGCCAATCGCATCGGCGGTGCCTATCACGCGCAACTCCTGCGCGACAGCCTGCCAGCGGAACTGCGCTGGCTCGGCGCGTTGCCGCGCGATGCAGCGCTGGCGTTGCCCGAGCGGCACCTCGGGCTGGTCGGTGCGGTCGAACTCGATGACATACAGGCGCGCCTCGATGCCTTGGCCGATGCATGGGCGACGCATGCGGACGCAAGCTTGCCGCCGCCCATACGCTTCGATGCGATCGAAACGACACCCGTTCCTCGCCTTCTTCAGGACGTCCGCATAGCGATCGCACGCGATGCGGCTTTCTGCTTTCTCTATCCCGCCAACCTCGATCTGCTGGAGTCGGCCGGGGCAACGCTTGCGTTCTTCTCGCCCCTCGCCGGCGAAGCCTTACCCGATTGCGATGCCATCTGGTTGCCGGGCGGCTATCCCGAATTGCATCTGACGGCACTGGCACAAGGGGATGCGTTGCGCGCTGCACTGCATGCCCATTGCAACGCCGGCAAGCCACTGCTCGCCGAATGCGGCGGCATGCTCTACGCGCTTGACAGGCTGACCGATCACGAAGGCAACGCTGCGACGATGGCTCGCCTGATGCGAGGCAGCGCGGTGTTGCAGACGCGCCTTGCGGCGCTCGGGCTGCAACAGGTCGAGCTGCCCGAAGGCACATTGCGCGGCCACACCTTCCACTACGCACAGGCGACCATTGTGGTGGAGCCTTTAGCTATCGCGACGAATCCCAACGGCGCGCCGAGCCGTGAAGCGGTGTACCGCGACCGGCGCATGACGGCGAGCTTTGTACACTTCTATTTCCCGTCGAATCCGGACGCCGCCATGCGGCTCTTCCTGCCATGACGAATGCCTTCACCGCGCACGCTGCCGTGCCAATGGATGCATTGCTGGGCGAACTTCTTGGCGGCAGTCCAGTGGTCGCCTTTGGGCGTTTTGCGATAGCGCTGCGCCAGGAAGGCGCTCGCCGCTCGGCTCAGGTGAGTTTCTTCAGTCGATACAGCGCATCGAGCGCTTCTCGCGGACTCAGTGCATCCGGGTCAATCGCGCGCATCGCTTCCTCCACAGGCGATGGCAGCGGCGGCGCAAACAGGCCTAGTTGCGACTGCGGCGAAGAAGCGGTAAGGGCATGATTCGGGGCGGGGCGCGCGCCGATTTCCAGCGCAAGCAAGATGCGTTTCGCATCGGCAATCACCGCCTTGGGTAAACCCGCGAGCGCTGCCACCTGCAGGCCGAAGCTGCGATTGGCCGGACCTTCCTTCACCGCATGCATGAAGACGATCTGATCACCGTGTTCCTTGTCGTGAAACTCGACGGCGTCGAGGTGCACGTTCGCAATGCCGTCGAATTCGGTCGCAAGTTCGGTCAGTTCGAAGTAATGCGTCGCGAACAAGGCAAAAGCGCGGTTTGTCGTCGCGAGCGCGACGGCGCTCGCGCGGGCGAGCGCGAGGCCGTCATAGGTCGACGTGCCGCGGCCGATCTCGTCCATCAGGACCAGGCTCGACGACGTTGCATTGTGCAGGATGTTCGCGGTCTCGCTCATCTCGACCATGAAGGTCGATTGTCCGCGTGCGAGATCGTCGCCGGAGCCGATGCGCGTGAAGATGCGATCGATCGGTCCGATCGTGGCGGCATCGGCCGGCACGAAGCTTCCGATATGCGCGAGCAGGACGATCAAGGCTGCCTGACGCATGTAAGTCGATTTTCCGCCCATGTTCGGGCCGGTTACGACGAGCATGCGGCGGCCATCATCGAGCACGAGATCATTCGGCTCGAACGGATCACTGCGCACCTGCTCGACGACCGGATGGCGACCGCGCACGATATGGATGCCATGCGCAGTGACGAGTTCGGGCCGATTCCACGCCAGCGCATCCGCGCGTTCGGCGAGGTTCGCGAGCACGTCGAGCTCGGCGATGGCCGCTGCCGCGGCTTGCAACGGCGCCAGCCGTTCGAGCAGATAGTCGAGCAAGCCTTCGTACAGCGCTCGCTCGCGCATCAGCGAACGTTCGCGTGCCGACAGCACCTTGTCCTCGAACGCCTTCAACTCCTCGGTGACATAGCGCTCGGCGCCTTTGATCGTTTGCCGGCGTGTGTAATGCAGCGGCGCCTTCTCGGCCTGGCCCTTGCTGATCTCGATGTAGTAACCGTGCACGCGGTTGTAGCCGACCTTGAGTGTCGCGATCCCGCTGGCGGCTTTCTCGCGTTCTTCGAGATCGATGAGAAACTGGTCGGCATTCGTCGAAAGCAGGCGCAATTCGTCGAGTTCCGCATCGAAGCCGGGGCGGATCACGCCGCCGTCGCGCTGCAGGACCGGTGGTGTTTCGACGACCGCGTCGACCAGGTAGCGTGTTGTTGCGTCGTGTTCGCCGAGGCGAGCGAGGAGTTCGTGTAGCAGTGGACTGTCCGCGCTTTCCGATTGCTCTCGCAATTGCGGCGCGAGGGCAAGGCCATCGCGCAAGGTCGACAGATCACGCGGTCGTGCGGAGCGCAATGCAACGCGCGCAAGGATGCGTTCGAGATCGCCGATGCCACGCAGGATCTCGCGCAAGGCTTCGTTTCGTCGCCGGTCGACCAACGATTGGACCGCTTGCTGGCGCAGTTGCAGCACCTTGCGCTCGCGCAACGGGCGATGCAGCCAGCGCCGCATCAGGCGTGCACCCATCGGCGTGATCGTGCGATCGATAACACCGAGCAGGGTGAACTCGCGATTGCCGCTTGCGTGCGTATCGAGTTCGAGATTGCGCCGGGTTGCTGCGTCAAGTGCGATCGTCTCGTTCGCGTTCTCGACACTGAGGCCGGTCAAGTGCGGTAGTGCCGACTTCTGCGTCTCTTCCACATAACCGAGCAGCGCGCCCGCTGCGGCGGTTGCGAGCGGCAGACCCTCCGCACCGAATCCGGACAGATCACGTGTGCCGAAGAAACGCGCGAGTTCGCGTTGTGCCGTCGTTCCATCGAAATGCCAGGGCGCGCGTTTGCGCAGGCCGGGCAGGGTGGTGACGAAGTTCGGCCAGGCGACGTCCTCGCCGACCAGCGTTTCCGCTGGAGTGAGGCGTGCGAGTTCCGCCGCGAGCGCCTCGGCGCCTCCGACTTCACTGATCAGGAAGCGCCCGGACGAAAGATCGATCCAGGCGAGTCCGTACGAACTTTTGCCTGCAGCAATCGCGAGCAGCAGGTTGTCGCGCCGCTCCTCCAGCAACGCGGCATCGGTGACGGTACCGGGCGTGACCACGCGCACGACCTTGCGCTCGACCAAGCCCTTGGCCAGCGCCGGGTCGCCGATCTGCTCGCAGATCGCGACCGACTCGCCGAGTTTCACCAGACGCGCGAGATAGCCTTCGATCGAGTGATAGGGCACGCCTGCCATCGGAATCGGCGCACCGGCCGACGCGCCACGCTGGGTCAGCGTGATGTCGAGCAAGCGCGCGGCCTTGCGCGCGTCGTCGTAGAACAACTCGTAGAAATCGCCCATACGGAACAGCACGAGCGTGTCCGGGTAGTCCGCCTTGGCGGCAAAGTACTGGCGCATCAAGGGTGTGTGGAGTTTGGAATCTGTTTCAGGCATGTGAAGCGTTCTATTGATCTGAAAATTCTGCCATTTCCGCCAAGCGCAGTGCGCATGATGGGGAAACTGGCGTAGGT
>JBDSFA010000272.1:0-9269 GCA_039919785.1 Dokdonella sp.
GCAATCCACTCCGGCAGACGCCGCCGCAGCGCCTTGAGCATGGCGCGCGGTCCGCTGCGCTTGCGCCAGATGCGCTCGAGCACCGGCTTTGCGGTGGCCCAGATATCGATCTGCGGATGCAGCAGGCGGCCCACACCCTCGATATTGAGCAGGGTCTTCTGCAGCAGGATCAGCTGGGGTTGCAGGGTGAGTTCGTGGCGGCGCGCCATCTGGAACAACTTCAGGACGACTTCGGCAAGCGAGATCTCGCTGAGTGGGCGCGTGAAATACGGCTCGCACACGGTGCGCACCGCCGCTTCGAGTTCGTCCACACGCGCATGTGCCGGCATCCACCCGGCGCGCACGTGCAACTCCGCAATGCGCGCGTAGTCCTGTTTGAACAGGGCGAGGAAGTTTTCCGCGAGCCAGTACTGATCACGTTCCGGCAACGAACCCATGATGCCGAAATCCAGCGCGATGAAGCGCGGATCGTGCGGGCGCGATGCGTCGACCCAGATGTTGCCCGCATGCGCATCGGCGTGAAAGAAGTTGTCGCGAAATACCTGCGTGTAGAAAATTCGCACGCCTTTCTCGGCCAGTGCGATGCGGTCGATGCCGGCCGCGTCGAGCGCGACAAGATCGTCGACCGGAATCCCGCGCACGCGCTCGAGCGTCAGTACGCCCTCAGTCGTGTGCGACCAGATCACTTCGGGCACATAGAGGTCGTCGGAGTTGGCGAAATTGCGCCGCAACAGGGATGCGTTGGCGCCTTCGCGCTGCAGGTCCAGTTCATGCGTCAGCGTCATTTCGATTTCGCTGACGATCTCCTGCGGTCGGATCTTGTCTGCGTTTGGATGCGTGCGCTCGACGAAACCGGCGAGTGCGCGCAGCAGGGCAACGTCATCGCCGATGCGCGCGTGGATGTCCGGACGCAACACCTTGACCACGACGTCGCGGCCATCATCGAGGGTCGCGCCATGCACCTGTGCGATCGAAGCAGAGGCGAGCGGGACGTCGTCAAAGGTCGCGTATCGGCTGCTCAGCGGCGCACCAAACGCGCGCTCGATCGCGGCGCGCGCCTGGGCGACCGGAAACGGCGCGACGCGGTCCTGCAACTGGGTCAAGGCATCAGCCACATCGACCGGCATCAGATCGCGCCGCGTCGAAAGGATCTGGCCGAACTTCACGAAGATCGGTCCGAGCTCGGTCAGCGCGAGTACGAGGCGTTCGCCGCGCGGCAAGCCGGTGACGCTTGCTGGCGGCGTCGGCATGATCGCGCGCAACCATGCCAGCGCACGCGGTCGCCGCGACGCAGGCAGCAGTTCGTCGACGCGATAGCGCGCGAGTACGCGCGCGATGCGTAGCAGGCGCGGCAGCTGGCGCAGCGCAATCATGTGCGCGCGTTTCCGAGTGCGGCTACGCGGCGCAGGCGCGCTTCGAGTCGGTCGGTGCGTTCACGCAGTCCATCAACATCATCGAGAAAGGATTCGAGCTCGGCTTTCGCGACCAGATCACGGCCTTCTTCGGTGAGGAATTCCGAAGCGTCCTGAGCGAACGCGCGCGCGGATGCGCGCGACCAGGCGAGGCCGCCACGGACCGCGCGTGCGACCTGGAAACCGAGCACGTCGCCGAACACGCGCGCGAAGGCTTCATCGAAATCCGGCGCGAAACGCGTCGCGAGGTGTTGCAGTCGGCGCGCAAGTTCGGCGTCACCGGCAATCTCGACGCGACCCGGCGGCACGGCGCCGTCCTTGCCGCGGGCCAGCGCAAGCGATAGCAGGCTGCTGGGTGTCGCCGCGATGCGCAGTGCGCTGTCGCCGATGAAGGCGGGGCCGATGCTGAGCCGATCACCCATGACGACAACGCGCATGGCCGGCAGCGCGCCCTTGAAATCGAGCGTGATCGCACGACCATCGAGCGCGCCGATACGTGCTTGCGTATCAGGGTCGAGGGCCACGATGCGGTTCAGCGCCGCTTCGAGCACGCGCCCCAGCATGGCCAGGAGCGGATTGGGTGCACGTGCGGCGGGCGTTGGGGTGACGTCGGGCATGGGCGTGGATTCTACCTGCCCTCGCGCACTGAGCGCGCCAGGAGCTGACCAGCACGGCGAGGCGTCTTAATCTGCGGCTCAGCCTTGCTGACGTAGCGTGCACGCTTGTGAATGGTGATTGCGTGATGCAACTGCGTTCACGTTGACTCATCACATCGCCTGGCGCGAGGGAAGCTCCGATGATTCGAACACTGTGCGCGCTCCTCGGCATGAGCGCGTTAGTCTGCGCGATGGACGTGTCTGCCGCGACGCAGGAATTCAGCGGCGTTGCGCCGTCTGGAGCGTGGTATCACATCAAACTGCCCGACGGTTGGCATGCGGGCAATGCGCTGGTCATGTTTCAGCATGGCTTCGACATCCAGCCCGCAACGAATCCGCCCGGCCTGGGTCCGCTCGACGCAGTCATGCTCGCGGAAGGCTATGCAGTCGCGGCGACCAGTTATCGTCAGCCTGGCTGGGCCCTGTTCACGGCGATTGAGGACAACCAGGAGCTGTTGCAGCTGTTCACGCAGATCGCCGGCGCTCCCGGCGAGATCGTTCCATTTGGCGGGTCGATGGGCGGCCTGATCGCACTCAAGCTGGCCGAAGCGCCCGGCTTCCCGCCAGTGCATGGCAGCTATGCGCTGTGCCCGGCCGCTGCGGGCGCGCGCCTGTGGGACACCGCGATCGATCTGCGCCTCGCTTACGACGTGGTCTGCCACGATGCAGGCGACCTGCCGCACGGCGATCAACCGCTAGCGTGGGCGTTCAATCTGAGCATGATTCCCGGCAACATCGACGACCTCTCCGACCAAGGGGAAATACTGCGTGCGCTGCTGCCGCTCAATCAGTGCACCGGCGTCAACTTGCCGGCGTACCTGCGCAACGATGCGATGCAGCGACGGCTCGATGAACTCATGGCGTTCACCCACATCACCGATGAGCACTTCTTCGTTACCAACGTTGGCTACTCGACTTTCGTGCTTGGCGATCTGGTGCGTGCGCCGGACAAGCTCGACAACCGCAATGCATTCACCACGGCGGGCGTCGACTACAGCAGCGATGCGGCAGTCGAGGCTGGCATCGCACGCATCAGCGCCGACCCGGCGGCAGCGCTGCTGTTGCATCAGGTATCGGATTTCCACGGTGCCGTCGGCAACGCAAAGGTGATGTCGATGCACACGAGCCGCGACCAGCTGGTCATTCCCGGCAACCAGGATTTCGTGCGCAACGCGCTGCCCGCCGCTCAGAGGACGATCGCGATCGTCGACGAATCGACGCCCACGCATTGCGGCTTCACCGCAGCAGAAGGACTCGCGGGCTGGGAGGCCTTGCGCGCCTGGAAGGAAGGCGCGCCGCAGCCGCGGGTTGCCGATTTGCAAGCGGCGTGCACCACGTTTGCAGCGACGGCAGACGTGGATGGCCCGTGTCGCTTCGATGCCAATGCGCAACCCGCCACCTTCGACAGCATCGTGCGACCACGGACGGCTTCGCCTCCGCCATCACACGTGCATTCGCAGCGTGCCTATCCGGCCATTCTGCAATTGCCGCGTGGAGATCGAAGTCGTGCGGAGGAGCCGTAACACCTGGCAAACGCGGCCATCGTGCGGGCCGATTCAACCGGCGCTTCAGTGATCCTTGATCGGAAACGTCTCGGTGCTGCCGTCGCTGTTCTTCTGTTCGAGCCGCATCGGCGTGTGTCGCGCATGTTCGCCCGGACCGCAGTGATACGCGCCCCAACTCTGCTGACCATCGCGCGGCTCGCCAATGGGTTTGATGGTGTCGGCGCTCAAGTCCGCCGCCTGGTTGCGCGCCATCACTTCGAGTTCGTCGCGCACCTTCAATCCGTTGCGATCGACGGGGCCGACATGGTCCAGCACCGACACGGTGATCTGGCCCATGTCCTTGCAGCCGGCGACGTCGCCGTTCCATGCGGTATGCACCTTTTCGCCGCGTGAATCGAGCTTGATGCCCCAGCTGCAGGCGGCGAGAGGCAGGGTCATCAAGAGAACGGGCAGTGCGATTTTCATGGAGGACTCCTGCGTGGGTCGCGCGATGCTAGCTGGGTATGGCTGAACGCAATCCTCGTTCCTGGCGCGCTGGGAGTGGCTAGTCCCATGACACCATCCCCACCTAAATCCTCCCCTTGAAGGGGAGGACTTCAAAGCGGCGCCCTCAAGCCTTCCCCTTCAAGGGGAGGGTTGGGTGGGGATGGTTTCGCTCGGTGTCAGAGCATCGCGGCTGCAGCCGCTCGCACAGACCGTTGCTCCCACCATCCTTCAATCAGCGCACGACCTTGCCATCCGCATCGATCACCTTCACGTCGCCGATCTTCAACGCACGGATCGGTTGCTCGATCTTCTTCAGATCGCCGACCACGACCCAGGTCAATGCCGAGGGCTGGATGACTTCCTTGGCCGCCGCCTGCACCGCTGCGTCGGTCTGTGCTTCGATGCGCGGCTTCAATGTCTGCACGTAGTCATCAGGACGGTCGTACAGGCGCATGCTGGTCATCGTGCCGAGCACGGAACCGGTGGTCTGGAATTCGCCCGGCAGGCTGCGCACGTCGCCGACCTTGATCTTGTCGATCTCTTCGTGGGTCAACGGTTTCGCTCCGATGACGTCCTTCGATTCGCGCAGGATTTCGGCGACCGATTCGCTGGTCTTGTCGGTCTGCACCGGTGCATACAGCATGAACGGACGCTGCCCGATCGCGTTCTGCAGGAAGCTGAAGGCGCCATAGGCCCAGTGCTTGTCCTCGCGCAGATTCATGTTGAGGCGCGAGGTGAAGCTGCCGCCGAATGCGCCACTCATGGTCTGGATTTCGAGATTGTTCTTCGCCTTCGTCGACGGCGCGACCACGCCGGCGAGGATCATCGATTGTGATGCGCCGGGCTTGTCGAGCAGAAATACGCGCGGGGTCGTCGGGGCAGCCACGTTCGCGATGTTCTTCTTGATCGGCGCGGTTGTGGGGGCCTTCCAGTCGCCGAATACCGCGTCGAGCTTGGCCGTGATCACCTCCAGCGTTGTATCACCGGCAACCAGGATCGTCGCATTGTCCGGGCGGATGAAATCGCGCACGTAGCCATGCAAGTCGTCCGCCGTCAGCGAGGTGATCGATGCCTCCGTGCCGGAACCCGTGAACGGAATCGCATACGCATGGCCGGCGCCGTACAGCAGCGGCGGCAACGTGCGCAGCGCCAGGCCGGTCGGCTGTGTTTTTTCCTGTGCGATGCGCGCGAGCCACTGGCCGCGCACGCGCGCAATGTCCGCGTCATGGAACGCGGCATTGCGCACGATGTCGGCGTACAACCTGAGCGAGGGTTCGAGTTGCGAGCTCAGCGCGTTGAGACCCGCGGTCGAGCTGTCGAGACCCGAGCCTGCGCCGATGACCGCACCGAGCCGCTCCGCACGACGCGCGATCTCGAGCGAATCGAGTTCCGTGGTGCCTTCATCGAGCATCGCCATCGTGAAGGCCGAGGTGCCGAGCTTGCGCCCGTGGTCCGACGCGTATCCCGCATCGAACATTAGTTGCAATTGCACCACCGGGATGGTGTGGCGCTGCGCAAGCACCACCGCGATGCCGTTCTTGAGCTTGCCGTGTTCGAGCTTCGGGAAGGTGAGATCAGGAAAACTCGATACCACCGGCACGCCCTTGCTGCGATCGATGACGGACTTGGTCGTCTTGAAGTCCTGCTTAGCTGGCAGAACAGCCGCCGGGCGCCCCTCGCGTTCGGCTAGGCCCGCCTTCTCCATTTCGTCGTCGGCCGAGAAATCCGCATCCTTCGGCGCCGGCGTGACGGTGAGCGTGTAGTCGCCCTGCGCGATCCACTTCTTCGCCGCGGCGAGCACGCTCGCAGGGGTTGCGCCTTCGACGGCAGCCAGGTCGGCCTTGTACGCGGCTGGATCGCCGCGGTAGACCTGGCCTTCGGCAAGGATCGAGGCCTTGCCGTTGACCTTTTCAAGGCCGCGGATGAAGGACGCGCGCGTGTCGGTCTTGACCCGCGCAAGTTCGTCCTCGCTGGGACCGTCTTTCAGGAATTTTTTCCATTCGTCAGCGATTGCGGCTTCGACCTTGGCTGGATCGACGCCTTTCTTCACGTCGACCTGCAATTGCAGCATCGATGCCAGTGCGATTGATTGCACGCCGACCGAAACGTTGTCGACGAGTTTGTCCTTGTAGACCAGGCGTTCGTAGAGACGTGAGGTCTTGCCGCCGCCGAGCACGGCGCCGGCGAGTTCGAGCAGTGCTTCATCGGCGTCGTCGAGGTCCGGCACATTCCACTCGCGCACGATGCGCGTCTGCGCGACGTGATCCTGCATCGTGTCTCGCGTCGATGTTGCGCGTGGCGCGGACCAAGCCTGCTGGCGCGCCACGGGCGGGCCGGCTGGGATATCGCCGAAATACGCGAGCATCTTCGTCTTCGCCAGCTCAGGCGTAATGTCGCCGACCAGCGCAACGGTCACGTTCGCTGCGCCGTAATAGGTGCCAAACCATTGTTTGACGTCTGCGATCGAAGCGGCATCGAGATCCTTCATCGATCCGATCGTGTCGTGGTGGTAAGGATGATTCGCCGGAAACGCATTCGCGCTGATGCGTTCGTCGACGCGGCCGTACGGCTGGTTCTCGCCCTGGCGTTTTTCGTTCTGCACGACGCCGCGCTGTTCGTCGAGGTCCTTCTGACCGATCGCGCCGAGCAGGTGGCCCATGCGGTCCGATTCCATCCACAGGGTCATGTCGAGCGCCGTGGTAGGCACCGTCTCGAAATAATTGGTGCGATCGAACGAGGTCGTGCCGTTCTGGTCGGTAGCGCCGGCAAGCTCGAACGGTCGGAAGAATTCGTCCTTGTGATTCTCCGAACCCTGGAACATCAAATGCTCGAACAGGTGCGCGAAGCCAGTCTTGCCCTTGGGCTCATCGGCGGAACCGACGTGGTACCAGACGCTGACGGCGACGACGGGCGCCTTGTGATCTTCGCTGACCACGACAGTGAGCCCGTTGGGCAGGGTGAAGCGCGTGAACGGTATGTCGACGCTGTCGGTCGCGGCCGCGTGTGCGCCGGCAGCGAGCCCGAGGGTCAGGAAGGCGGCGGCGGCGCCGTTGGCGAGGATCTTGCGCATGGGTTCTCCTTGGCGCACGCATCCTGAGTGGACGCGGCGGGTTGAATCAAATGTCGAGGCTACGCTGGCAACGCGTGCGACCGCAATGGACGAGCATCACGGCGTAGACTGCTTGGGGCAACAAGAAGTTGCGTTACAGGGATCGGCATGGCGCATGTTCTCGTCAGCGGTGCGAACCGTGGCCTCGGCCTGGAATTCGTGCGCCAGTTGCTGGGTCGCGGCGAACGCGTGATTGCGGCCTGTCGCCATCCGGGCCGCGCGATCGAGCTGACCCGCCTTGCCGGCGTACATCCGGGACACCTAACCGTGTTGCCGCTGACGTTGCCTGACGCGCGTTCCATGGCCGAGCTCGTGCGCGAGATCGAAGCGCTGGATCTGCGTATCGGTCTCCTCATCAACAATGCCGGGATGCTGGTATCCGGCGAGCGTTTTGGATCGATCGAGGCGAAGTCGCTGCAGGATAGCTTCGCTTCCAATGCACAGGGTCCGCTGCTGCTGACCCAGGCGCTTGCGCCGCGCCTCGCCGATGCCGCAAAAGTGATCAACCTGTCGAGCGGACTTGCGTCGATCGCTGGTGCCGATTCGCTCTACAGCCCAAGCTATTCGATCAGCAAGGCCGCGTTGAACATGGCGAGCAAGCTGCTTTCGATCGCACTGGTCGATCGCGGCATTGTGGTGATTGCGCTGAGCCCGGGTTGGGTCCAGACCGATATGGGCGGCGTTGGCGCGACGTTGACGCCGGCGCAATCCGTCACCGCAATGCTGCGCGTCATCGATGGCCTGCAGACTTCCGATACCGGCGCCTTCTTCTCCCACAGCGGCAAACCGATCGCCTGGTAGCCGTTTGCGATAGCGTCCGCTGACGCAGCAATCGTCCGTCGGCATGTCCGATCGCTGTCCGCGGACGCAGCTTCGCGTTGCACGAAGCGGTCGCGTTGATCTTCGTTGCACGCGTGCAAATCTCTACTACCTGTCGCGGGACCTCACGCTCGCGCCGCACTGCGAAGCCATTTTGCGCAAACGCTGCGTGACTTCCGGGCTAGCAACTCTTGGGTGCCTTCGCGCATCCAAGCAGCCGTGAACACATCTTGCTTCGGGACTGGCACAACGCTTGCTCTACGAAGTCTGCAAGCCCCGAATTGCAGAAATACCCTGCAGGAGAACAGCATGAACATGAAACCCGTTTTCATCCGCGCCGCGATCGCCACCGCGTTTGTTGGTTTCGGCGTCACCGCGATCGACGTGCCGCATGTCGCGGCTGCGCAGGATGCCGTGTCGATTGCGGTCGATGCGCGTGCACCGTTGCAGGCAACCTTGCTGCCGACGCTCAGCATCTTCGCCAGCGCGGCCAATCCGGCAGCGCTCGGCACTGCGCGCATCGCCAACGACGAGCCCTTGTCCGTCGCCCTGATGCCGACCGTGTACGTGAACGCGCGCGCGCCGGCATTGGCAGCGACAACCGCTTCCGCGGATGTGGCTCGTTTCGCCGCCGCGGATGCGGCGTTGCCTGGATTGCCGCGTATCGATATCGAGCGCGCCGACGCGACACCGGTCTTGCGCGCGCGCGTGATGCCCCGATAATGCATGCGTGCTGCATGTCGTCCTTTTCCAACCCGAGATTCCGCCGAACACCGGCAATGTGATTCGCCTGTGCGCGAACAGCGGCGCTGCTTTGCATCTGATTCGACCGCTCGGCTTCGAGCTCGATGACGCAAAGCTGCGTCGTGCCGGTCTGGACTATCACGAGTTCGCGCGCGTCACCGTGCATGACGATCTGGCGGAGTTCGTTGCTGCGGCGCAACCGCGTCGCCTGCTCGCTGTGTCTACGCGCGCCCGCGT
Source organism: Dokdonella sp. (assembly GCA_039919785.1). Classification (GTDB taxonomy): domain Bacteria; phylum Pseudomonadota; class Gammaproteobacteria; order Xanthomonadales; family Rhodanobacteraceae; genus Dokdonella_A. The sequence continues at coordinate 8,969 of JBDSFA010000272.1, forward strand.
GCGCTACGACACGATGACCTACGCCGATGGCGATGCGCTGTTGTTCGGTCCGGAAACGCGCGGTCTGCCGCAGGACGTGCTCGACGGTATCGATCCATCGAATCGCTTGCGCTTGCCGATGCGACCGGACAACCGCAGCCTGAATCTTTCCAATGCGGTCGCGATCGTCGTCTACGAAGCCTGGCGACAAATGGGCTTCGACGGCGCAGCGTAAAGCAGCCCCACTTTTTGTGGGAGCAACTGTCTGTGGGAGCGGCTTCAGCCGCGATGCTTTCCTCACAAAAAGCATCGCGGCTGAAGC
>JBDSFA010000440.1:0-2508 GCA_039919785.1 Dokdonella sp.
ACTACGGGTTGTAGTGCGGCATGCTGGAGCGATCGATCACGATCACGCCGTCAAAGTTGTCGGCCAGCACATCGTTGTCGAGGTTATGCCCCCATTGGTAGTAGTTCAGCAGCCGGTGCAGCCAGTCGTCGCCGCTGCCGGTCGCATCGACGCGCAGTACGGGCAAATAGACGGCGCCCAGATGGAGGCTATACGCATAGGCCTCGAGCGAGTTGGGCATGGGTGGTTTGACGGGTTCTGGCGCGCGCAAATTGTTCGCGGAGACGCCACGCAGCATGAACAGGCCGATGCTGCTGAGCTGGTCGCCCCATTGCGTGCGCATGTAGCTGCCCATCGGCGCATGGCCTTCGCTGTCGGGATAGTGGTTTTCGATATGGTCGTTGTGCGCCCAGACGATGATCTTGTCGGTTGGATACGCAAGATCAGCGAGGCGCGTGATATTGGTCGCCATCATCGGGTCGCGAACGTCGGCCCAGCCGTAGGGATCGCTCAGGTAGCTGCGCAGGTAGACGAGGCGATCGTGCAGTGACTCCACGGTGAGCCAGGTGAACACCATTTCCTGGCGATCCGGATCGGCAGCAGGCATGGCATCCACGCGTGCGCGCAACTGAGCCGCGAGCGCATCGAGGCTCTGCAGCGTGGCATCCCTGTGGTTGTCGAATGCGGGACAGCTTGTCTGCTGCGCCCGGCTGCAGCGGTAGATCAGTTGCATATTGTTGTCAGCATCGACGATCGCGGCTCGCGTCGGAGCGGTCAGATCGGGCGCACGGCGGTCCAGGATGGGCGAAATCCAGTTAAGGATCGAATTGTTCGAGTCCAAACGGCTGGACGAAGTCTGGATGTCGAATCCGGTCAGTCGCAATGGGTGGGCTGTTTGCCGCGTTGCAAAGAGATAGCGCGCTAGCTCATTGAGGTCCTGCGTGTTCCACACACTGAACGTGCATTCGATACCCTGGTTCGGTGTGGGCGCAGTCATCGCCAGTGCAAGATCCTGCACATGGCATCCGCTGAGTGAAGATTCCATGGCAAGGACATTGAACCCCAGCGACTCGTGCAGATACTTGATCAGACGCACTTTCATTGCGCTGAATTCAGCCGATCCATGCGAGCTCTCGCCCAGTTGCACGATGCGCTTTCCATCGAGTTCGCCGGCGAGAAATGCAAGATCGGAGAAATCCTGGTCGTGGACGATGGAGCGTATCGGGTGGTGGTGTTGTGTCAACCAAGCCTGCTCATCCGCAGTCGGCGGGGACAAACCTGACGCCGCTGCAATCGGTGGCGATTTCAACTCGGCGTCGGTGAGCAGGTGTGCATGCCTGAGATCAGGCGTTACGGCGTTGTCGACCGTCGGGGGGATGACAACCGTGCTCGCTCCGGGCGAGTTGCTGCCGCCGCCGCACCCGCTCAGCAAGGCCGCGATGCAGCCGGTGACGAGCACGATTGAATGGGCGAAGGTCCACGCAGACCGGCCCGACTTGTACGCAGTGATGAGCATGATTTCCCCAGGGCAGCAGATTCGGCGATCGGCGATTGGCAGACGGCGTCAGCAGACGGATCGCTTGCAGGCGACGCGTGTGATTCTTACGCCGGCGCATTGTTGAGTTTCTTACGTACGAAGACATCCGTAATTTAGATGATGCCCCGCAACGAGGCATGTGCGTAGCCGGCGCCATTCGCAGCCGACGGCCAGTCCGGTAGACTGGTCTGCCGCTACTGTCCAAATCCGCATCACGATGACCGTCCGCACCCGTTTCGCGCCGAGTCCCACCGGCTATCTGCACATTGGCGGCGCACGCACCGCGCTTTACTGCTGGCTGGACGCGCGCCATCGTGGCGGCGAATTCATCCTGCGAATCGAGGACACGGATCGCGAACGTTCAACCGATGAAGCCGTGCAGGCGATCCTCGACGGCATGCGCTGGCTCGGCCTCGCCCACGACGAAGGTCCGTACTACCAGACCCTGCGCATGGACCGCTACCAGGCGGTCGCCGCCGATCTTCTAAAGGCCGGCAAGGCCTACTACGCCTACGAGTCGAAGGAAGAGATCGAGGCGATGCGCAACGCGGCGATGGCCGCGGGCACCAAGCCGCGCTACAACGGGTTCTATCGCGATCGCAACGAGCCCGGATTTCACGAGGCTCGGCGCGACGATCCGAATCGCGTGCTGCGCTTCAGGAATCCATCCTCTGGCAGCGTCGTGTTCGAGGACAAGGTCAAGGGTCGCATCGAGTGGAGCAATGAGGAACTCGATGACCTTGTGCTGATCCGCTCGGACGGTTTCCCCACCTACAACTTCGCCGTCGTGGTCGACGACATCGACATGAAGATCACCGACGTGATCCGCGGCGATGACCACGTCAACAACACCCCGCGCCAGGTTAATATTTATCACGCGCTCGGCGCGTCGGTACCGACCTTCGCGCATTTGCCGATGATCCTCGGCGCCGACGGCCAGAAGCTCAGCAAGCGCCACGGCGCGGTCAGCGTGATGCAGTATCGCGATGACG
>JBDSFA010000005.1:0-3402 GCA_039919785.1 Dokdonella sp.
CGCTTTTCGGCGACGAAATGGGCTCGCGAAATGCGGCCCGTGAATGGATTCACTCGTCCAACTCATCAAAACACAAAAGCCGCGGTGCTCTTCAAGCAGAGCATCGCGGCTTCCGCCGCTCCCACAGGTCATTGATGAATTCGCGGTTCGAGGCGCCCTCAGGGCGATTTGCGCTCCCAAATCTGCGAGCGACCGAGCAGTGCAAAGCCGACGTAGCCATGCACGTCGAGTTTCTGGCCATTGTCGGTCACCGTCAGGCGCACTTTGTAGATCTTGCCGTTCTTGGGGTCGAGGATCTTGCCGCCGTCCCAGACATCGTCATCCTTCTCCACGCCCCAGATGATGGTCATGCCCTCGATGGGTTTGTCCTTGCGTTCGCCATCGCATTCCTTGCAGATCGGATGCGGGCCTTGCTCGGATTGCAGGACTTCAGTCACCTTGCCTTCCAGCTTGCCGCCGGTTTCGGTGATCTGCACGATCGACTTCGGCTTGCCCGTCGCATCGTCGATCGTGGTCCAGGTGCCGACGGGGGTGAGATCGGCCGCCATGGTTGGCGCGGCGACGGCGAACGCGAGGGCGAACAGGGTGGGTTTGCAGCGTTGCAACATGGCGTGGACTCCTGGCGGGATGATGGGTTTCCGCAACTTGCCGCCCTGACGCCGGGTCGTCAAGGCGCGGCGCAGCGCAGATCGCACTGGCATAATGCGCGTTCCGCTTCCTTTCGTCCTTCCCGAATGACTGAATCTCTTGAAGCGCGGGTCCGGCAAATCCTGGCCGGCGTCGCGGACCCGCACACAGGTACGGATTTCGTCAGCAGCGGCGCGTTGCGCGGCGTTGGCGTGTCCGGTTCCGATGTTTCCGTCGATATCCTGCTGGGCTATCCGGCCTTGTCCGTGCAGGCGGCAACCGCCGATACAATCAAGCGTGCGCTGGAAGCGGATCCGGCGATCACACATGCCGCGGTCAGCGTGTCCTGTCGCGTGTTCGCGCATGAGGTGCAACAGGGCTTGACCCCGCTGCCCGGCGTCAAGAATGTCATTGCGGTCGCATCCGGCAAGGGCGGCGTCGGAAAATCGACCGTTGCCGCGAATCTCGCGCTTGCGTTGAAGGCGGAAGGCGCCAGCGTCGGGCTGCTCGATGCAGATATCCATGGGCCGAGCCAGGTGCGCATGCTTGGCCTGCAAGGCAAGCCCGACACCAAGGACGGCAAGCGCATCGAACCCAAACTCAGTCATGGCATCCAGGCAATGTCGATCGGCCTGATGATCGAGGAAGACACCGCGATGATCTGGCGCGGGCCGATGGCCACGCAGGCATTGCAGCAACTGCTCGGCGAGACCAATTGGTCCGACATCGACTACCTGATCATCGACTTGCCGCCGGGCACCGGCGACATTCAGCTGACCCTTTGCCAGAAGATCCCGGTCTCTGGCGCGATCATCGTGACCACGCCGCAGGACATCGCGCTGCTGGACGCGAAGAAGGGGTTGAAGATGTTCGAAAAGGTCAACGTGCCGGTACTCGGCATTGTCGAGAACATGTCGACGCACGTTTGCTCGGCCTGTGGCCACGAAGAACATATTTTCGGAGAAGGCGGCGGCGCGCGCATGGCGGAGCAATACAGCGTGCCGCTACTGGGCTCGCTGCCGCTGGACATCCGCATCCGCGAGCAGGCCGACAGCGGTACGCCCACGGTCGCTGCGATGCCTGAATCCGATCTCGCCGCTCGCTATCGCGAGATCGCGCGCAATGCTGCTGGGCGATTGAGTCTGCGCGCGCGCAACAAGGCGATTTCGTTTCCGAAAATCGTCATCCAGAACACGTGAAGGCCGGGATTCGAGATTCGGGATTCGGAAAGAGCATGCGCTTGAGAACGCGGGATCTGATTCCGGTCTTTGAGCGGGTGCAAGGAAACAATGGATTCCCGCTTGCGCGGGAATGACGCAGGGTGAAAGCCTTATCCCGAATCCCGAATCCCGAATCCCGAATCCCGAATCCCGAATCCCGAATTCCAAACTTCATGAGCATCAAACCTGACAAATGGATCCGCCGCATGGTGGAACAGCACCAAATGATCGAGCCGTTCGAGCCAGGCCAGGTCAAGCGCAACGGCGGCGAGCGACTGATTTCGTATGGAACGTCGAGCTATGGTTACGACGTACGTTGCGCCGACGAGTTCAAGGTGTTCACCAACATCAACTCGACCATCGTCGATCCGAAGAACTTCGACGAGCGCAGCTTCGTCGACATCAAGGCCGACGTGTGCATCATCCCGCCGAATTCTTTCGCGCTGGCGCGCACGGTCGAGTACTTCAGGATTCCGCGCAAGGTACTCACAATCTGTCTTGGCAAGTCCACGTATGCGCGCTGCGGCATTATCGTCAATGTGACGCCGCTGGAGCCAGAATGGGAAGGGCATGTCACGCTCGAGTTCTCGAATACGACGACGCTGCCAGCGAAGATCTATGCGAACGAAGGCGTTGCACAGATGCTTTTCCTCGAATCGGATGAGGACTGCGAAACCAGCTACAAGGATCGCGGCGGGAAGTACATGGGGCAGACCGGCGTCACCCTGCCGCATGCCTGAAACGTTTTACTGAATGGGCGGCAACTCACGAGTGCCACCGGCCATGCCTGGTGGTAGGCTTGCATCTTTCTTTCGCACTGTCTGGAGCTGGCGAATCATGCGGAGTTTTTCGATCGGATCATCCTGCAAGCTCATCGCGATTGCCCTCGCGGCGACGCTGCTCGTTGCCTGCGGTGGCGGCCGTACCAAGTCCGACACGATACCCAATGCCGATATTCCGGCTGGATTCGATGTGACCCTGGTCGCAGCCAAAGACAGCCAGTTCGACTTGGATGAGGCGCCGCTGACGAGTGAGGATCTCAAGAGCGCGTTACGCTACCGGCAGGAACAATCGCTGCCGATGGCGACCGTCCTGCTCAAGCGCGGGGAAAAGGAGAAGATCAAGAACGAACACATCGTCGCGCTGGCGCGGATCGCCTACCAGATGAAGTTCAAGGCTTACATCGAAGAGAAAAGCGAGATCGTCGAGATCCGCGCTGAAAGCAAGCAAGTGGACGCCGCAGCGGCCAAGTCGGCCGAGCCATCCAAGAACCCCTGAGCGGAATCAAGACGATGAAAAACCTGATGCGTGGTGTGGTGTTGACCTTGGGTGTCGCCGTGGCGAGCGGAGCGTTCGCGCGCTCCGATGTGCGTGACGGCAACGCAATGATTGCGCCGGTCAAGGCTGACAAGTATTCGATCGATGGATCGATCTTCGGCAAAGCCGAGCTGTACGGCTACATCGGCGACCTGCGCGACCGCGAGCATCTGACCGGGCTCGTGCTCAAGCGTGGCGCCAACGATGACCAGCGCCATGTGATCGGATCGATTGCGCG
>JBDSFA010000352.1:0-10726 GCA_039919785.1 Dokdonella sp.
GCGCCTTCGAATGTGCACAATTGCGTGCCGCTGGCGCCGGAGCCCGGATCGAACGGCGCTATCGCTGCGCCGACTATGGGTTTGTACTGATGCGCAGGCCCTGTCCGTCGCGCTAATTCTTTTCTGACGAAATTCCTGCTGCGGGCGTACCTGAGAAAACCCGTAGGATCGGATGCCTGGATGGCGCTCGGTTGCCGAAGCCGCTCCCGCAAGCAATTGCTCCAACAGACTCTGCTGTCCAGTCCTTCCCCTTTGGACGAGCCCTCGCGCTTACGCAAGTACCATCCCACCCTACCCTTCCAGAAAAGGGCTAAACGCGCTTCGCTGAAGCCCTCCCGTTCAAGGAGGTGACGAGGCGCGTTTGCGGATTCCGGGTCCGCTCTCTCATCGAATTTGAGGATGCGGTCGTGAATGCTGGTCGCAATACTCACGAACGCCCTCGCGTATTGATGTCAATTCCACTGGTCGTTCCCGCGACACGGATCATTCATGCCATGAATCTGCATTACCGCAAAGTCGTATCGACTGGGCTTGCGTGCGCTCTGTTGACGGTCGTACCGGTGCTCGCCAGCGCGGCGGCGCCGGTCTCCGCCTACGATCGCGTCCTTGCAGACGGATTCGAGTCGATCCCGACCTATTACGTGGCGACGACCGGTGACAACGCGAACCCGGGTACGCGTGCTCTTCCCTGGAAGACCATCAAGTACGCTGTCGGCGACTCAAGCCCCACGCCGGCTGGCTCCGTCATTTACGTTGCGGCCGGCACCTACATCGAGCAGGTCACGGTGGCAAAAGACGGCGTCTCGCTGATCGGCTACAAAGCCGAACCGGGCGACCAGCCTCGTGTGCTGGCCAATGTGCCGATTTACATGGACCTCAGTCAGACCGATGACGAACGGTTCCCAGCATTCGATCCCGCCGAAATGCCCTTGCTCGACCACGGTGATCGCAGCACCGGGTTCGGGTTCCTGGTACAGGACAGGCAGAACGTCACGATCCGCAATTTCAATATCCGCAACTATGCCTATGGAGTTTCCGCCGGAAATTCCGACCGGAACTTCGCCGAGAATTTGTCGCTCGACAACGTCAATGTATCCACGGTGGGTGATACCTCGGCCGCTTACTCTGGCCTCGGTATCGGACTAGGCTCGATGAGCACCTCGTTCTCCAACGGCAGCTACGTGCGCAATGCATTGATCATCAACGTGGCCGCAGAAGGCCTCAAGATCAACGGCGACCATAACGTGGCCCGGAATATTCGCGTCTACAGCACCGAGCCGGATGGCAACGCCGCCACCGACTACTACGTTCTCATGACCGGCAGTTACAACGTAGTCAGGGACAGTCTTATCTGGCGCTGGCCCCACTCTGATCATGCGGGACACGGCTACACGATCAAGGACAACGCCGATCAATTGGTCGGCGGACCGCTGATGGAACCGATGCACAATCTCTTCCAGAACAACGTCGTGTACAACATGGGCGGAGGCTATGTGGTACGTCATCGAGGAGTGAAGCAGAACACGTTTCTCGACAATGCTGCGTATGGAACGTACGACGGCGTGGGCGACTGCACCTACGACACCGGCATAGCAATTCGCGACGGCGCCATCGCCAACCCGTTCAAGAATACAACCATCGCCAATACCTGCAACGCGATCATGATCGGCGACACACTAGAGGATGGCGGCACTCTCGAAACGCCACCCTTCGACAATGTCATCGACAACGCACAGAGCAATACCACCTACTATGGCGTGCATTTTCAGCGTTACAGCGATGCAGAGCCGAACTCAGATGCTGGTAGCAATCTAGTCACCGGATCGAACTTCGTGCTGGGCCGCTATATGTTTTTCGCTGATCGCCCGGCCCAACAGATGCACTATGCCAATACGCATTTCAGCGGCACCGCCGATGTGGACAACGACGGCTACTTCCGCGGCGGTCCGTACGGCGGAGACGTGGTGCCGGCTCAATTTACCAACTGTACGTTTGAAAAATTCCCCGGAGGCATGCCACCCGGCTGGTGAACCCGCTGCTGAAAAAAGACAAACCAACCCAGTTTTGGAGTACTCGTCACCATGAAGATCCATCATCGAATGACCGCTACCTGTGCGCTGCTGTTCGTCGTGCCCATAGTGGCCAGCGCAGCGGCCCCGATCTCGGCATACGACCACATTCTGGCTTACGGATTCGAGTCGATCCCGACCTATTACGTGGCGACGACCGGTGACAACGCGAACGCGGGTACGCGTGCTTTTCCATGGAAGACCATCCAGTACGCGGTTGGGGACTCAAGCCCCGCGCCGGCAGGTTCGGTCATCTACGTGGCGGCAGGCAACTACGACGAACAGGTCACGGTGGCAAAGGACGGCCTCTCGCTGATCGGCTACAAAGCCGAGCCGGGCGACCAGCCACGTGTGCTGGCCAATGTGCCGATCGACATGAACAACGCCAACCCGTTTCCGACGTTCGATCCCGCGGAAATGCCCCTGCTCGACCACGGCGATCGCGCCAGCGGCTTCGGGTTCCTGGTGCAGGGCAGGCAGAACCTCACGATCCGCAATTTTAATATCCGCAACTATGCGTACGGGGTTTCCGCCGGCAATGCCGACCGAAACTTTGCAGAGAATCTGTCGCTCGACAACGTCAACGTATCCACCGTGGGCGATACCGCGGCCGATTACTCTGGCCTCGGTATCGCACTGGGCTCGATGAGCACGTCGTTCTCCAACGGCGGCTATGTGCACAATGCATTGATCATCAATGCAGCCGCTGAAGGCTTCAAGATCAGCGGTGACAATAACGTCGCGCAGAATATTCGCGTCTACAGCACCGAGCCCGACGGCAACGCCTCGACCGACTACTACCTTATCCTGACCGGCAGTTACAACGTGGTCAGGGATAGCCTCATCTGGCGCTGGCCCTTCTCCGACCATTCCGGTCACGGTTACACGATCAAGGACAACGCCGATCAACTGGTTGGCGGCCCGCTGATCAAGCCGATGCACAACCTTTTCCAGAACAACGTCGCGATCAACATGGGCGAAGGCTACGCGGTGCGTCATCGTGGTGTGCAGCAGAACACGTTTCTCGACAACGCCGCGTACGGCACCTACCCCGGAGTCGGCAACTGCGGCAACGGCAACGGCATCATGATTCGCGACGGCGCCAGCGCCAATCTGTTCAAGAATACGACAATCGCCAATACCTGCACGGCCATCGATATCGGCGATTCGGTCGAGGATGGCGGTTCGCTCGAAACGCCACCCTTCGACAATGTCATCGAGAACGCCCAGGTCAACACCACTTACGTTGGCGTGGGCTACCTGCGCGACAACCCCAGCGTGCCGAATTCGGATGCCGGCAACAACGTGATCACGGGGTCGAGCTTCGTGTTGGCACGCTACATGTTCTACGCGGAACACCCGTCCCAACAGATGCACTATGCCGATACGCACTTCAGCGGCACCGCGGACGTGGACGACGAAGGTTATTTCCGCGGCGGCCCCTACGGCGGTGACGTGGTGCCGGCTCAATTCACCAACTGCACGTTCGAAAAATTCCCCGGCGGAATGCCGCCTGGCTTTTAAGAGCAACGATCGGGGCCGCGCGAACACTGCGGCGCGCCCCCGACCGAGCGGTTGGTTGCACATCTCGACAGAGCCGCTGACTTCACCATTGCTGCCCTGTGGGCCCTCTTGTTCGAAGATCCTCACCGCGCATGGCGGTGATCGGCATGATGCGGACGCCCTCGCTTCGCAAGCGGTGGAGTGGCCCGATGCCGCGTGAGGTGATCCCTTGTTCGCGCCCGACACCTGGGAAACGAAGTCACGCTCACTTCTTCCAAACAACAAGTGAATCTGACCAGATTCCTCATCAACCCCATTCTTCAGCACACTCCATTCTTTAGCAGCCAAGTTCATCGTCTGGCGCGCAGCCGAGCAACATCGCCGGTTGCTGCAACGTTGCTTCTTGACTGTCGCCGACCTTCACGCGACAGAGGGCAATGGGCTGAAGAATTGGCCCGCATTGCTGCTTGATGGCCCAACGGGTGTGTTGACCCTATGTGCGCTTCCGCGCGACTAAGCGAAAGCGAAACTCGAAGCGCTCGCTGCGAAAGTCGCCGCGAGTGTGTCGAAGAAGACCCGCTTCGTAGTAGCCGGCGCTGAGGCGGAGTCCAAGATCGACAGGGCGCAGCAACTGGGATTTTGGTTTGGGATGAGGATAAGTGGATAGGCTTTGGGGGGGGCGCGGAATTGGGCTGGTCTGCCGGCAGACACAATTGTGCAGGATGTTGCGTCAGCGGCGCCAAGCCCTGTGTGATGCCGATCAGTTCCTCGATCGTTTTGTGCTAAAACTGCGCTCACCGACCCTGTTCTATCAAATCCAAAAGGAGCCAAACCATGGCTTGGCGAGAATTGGCGGTGTTTGTTGTATTGGCCACGATCGTGCCTGGCGCGAGCGCGAGCGCCGAACCCATTTCGAACACACCCGACGAAAGTTTGACCGTCACGGTCGGCAGCGATGGCGCGTGCGATTACGCGAACATCACCCAGGCAGTCGTTTTTGCACCGGCTGCGAGCAGCCTCATCATGCATATCGCAAAGAACAATGCGATGACTACCTCACAGACGATCACCGGCCGCAATGTTGCATTGGTGGGTGGCTACGACACCTGTAGCTCGACCACGCCGAGCGGCCACACGGTGCTCGATGGCAGCGCTTTCACTGGCAGCGTGTTGCGAATCAATGCCAGCTTCGCCGGCACGGATTCTTACAACGTCAGTCTGTTTGCGATAACCATTATCAACGGCACCGGCAGCAGCACACTTCCCGGTGGTGGCATGACCATCGATGGCCCGTTCATCGTTTCCTTGAGTGATACCTATGTCCAAGGCAACTCGACCACACTTTCAGGCGGAGGAATTCTGGTCAGCGGAGAATCCGGTACGGGTGTCGGCACCACGGAACGCACCAGGCTGATTGTAGGCGGAAGTTCGATCGTCAACGAGAATCATGCGTCGAAAGGCGGCGGCATCGGGTGCAGCGGTCGAAGTACCGTAGAGGTCATCGATAGCATTGTTTCAACCAATACGGCGACTTCCGCAGGCGGCGGCATCGCCTCGGATCACTGCTACGTCGCCGCTTTGGGGCACGCCATACCGACATTCGGAATTCGTTCCAACACCGTCGCAGGTGCGGGCGGAACCGGAGGCGGTATCTACGCATTGGGCGGCACCGTTGTCGTTTTCGGTGACGCCATAAGAAATTCGGTAGTCGCCGACAACCTCGCGGAATACGGGGGTGGCATTGGCATCGATGGGGGTACGCTACGGGTGTACGACGCAAACGTGTCGGGCAATTTCGCTCAGTTTCGCGGCGGCGGTATCTACGCGAGCAACTCGACCACCTTCATGGTACGAAGCCGCAACGCATCCATTTGTCACGACGCGTTGCGCTGTTCGGAACTTTCCAGCAATAGAGTCACGGGTACGGGTCCAACTGCGAGTGGGGGTGCCCTGTTTGCCACGGGCGGAACGACACTCGTCGCGGGTACATTCATTGAGGACAACCGCGTCGCAGCCGGGCGTGGCATGGCGATCTCCGCCTTGAATGCACCCGGTACGGGCGGTGGTCTGGCTGCCGATGGCATGCGCGTTTTCGGCAGTGTCATCGCCAACAGCGGCACCGGCGGTCCGGCAGCACCCGTCGATGGGTCGATCGTCAGCATCGAAAATAGCTCGGCGGGGCTCGGCTTCGACACATTTTCGCGCAATCTGGCCGTGCCACGCATCGTCTACACGCCAAGCACAGGCGGCGCGTCCTTGTTCCCCATCAAAATCTTCGGAACCATCTTTGATGCGACTTCCGGGCTCGCGGCCGATCCCGGTGCGATCGGCACGGCCCCCACCGGCGATTGCAATCGACTTCACGAGAGCAGCAGCCCGTTCGCCATGAGCTCGACCCGCAGCACAATCTTGGCGCCCAATTTGGTCAATCCTGCCGCCAGCGACTATAGCCTCGCGGCCAACTCGCCGATGCTCGACTGGTGCGATGCCAGCTTGGCCTATGTGCCCGCCCTGACAGCAGAAGGCGGCACTCGACCTTACGATGACCCTGTTTTCCTGGCGTTGTACGGAAATTACGATCTTGGCGCGCTGGAGCGCGAGCCTCCCGGCATCATTTTCGCGAACGGCTTCGAATAGAGAAAACAGGGACAGGTTTGAAAAAAAAGCGATCGAGGCGGCTGGATTCCAATTTTTTTCCATCCCGTCCGATTGAGCAACCGCCGTTTTGCTGCCAGACCAGGTGTTACGGAGCAAGGTCTCCGCGGAAGAAGCACTGCCCTATCTTCGAGAATGCATTACCCGCCACTTGTCATTCGGCAGATCCGTACGAGATCGAAACGAAGGTCAGGCCAGTCGTCCGCGAACTCCCGGACTCCAATGCCTCGGACAATTCGAGGAATGTTGTGATGCTCCCATGACACAAGAACCACTCCCTGCTCGAGCAGCATCGCTTTGGCTATATCAGCCTCGTCGCCAACCGCAAACGTTGTATCGAGAGAAATGCCTCTGGCTTCCGCGAGCCGTGCTATCGTCTCGACTGCACGGCGACCGTGTTGTCCGGTCACCTCGTTTGGATCCGATGCGAAGATCTTTGTCGGACAATCAACGCCCGCATGTGCAGACCCGAAAAGACCAACAAGGGCGCCAGCGCGCGTCCATCCGCGCACGGTGAGAGAGTGTTGGTCAATCGACCCATCCGTCGTTACGCCAGCCGGCAGTCAACCATCCGACGGCGGCTTCTCTCCATGGCGGATGAACATGACGAGCGATGGTCCGGACATTCGCATTGGCCGCGTGACTGAAAACGTGTCCTTGCAGAAAGTATAGGCGACCTGCTTGGTAGCGAGATTGCGCAGAATGCTTCGCCAGCGACGCGCGCCCTGAAGCTAGGCGCAGGCGGTTGGGCCGACTGGGTGCGACGTCGCGGCGCGTCGACCCGCTTCAGTCGCGTGCCGATGACCATGCGCTGCAGCTGCGTGGCAAAAGCCGGCACGCGCCGTGGCAGTTGCCGCCCAACGTTTGACCGGCATTCGCAGACCTGATCTTCGCCCTTTCTCCTGAGCTAATCGCCGCCACCCTGTCAGGCCAAATTGACGCAACGAAATGGGATGCGATGGCCACTTTCGCTTCGAAATCTTGTTTGTACGGATTGAACGCTCTCTTCGCGCGTCCACACGCGCGACGTTCGTGACATCCAACCACTCGGGGAGAAATTGCATGGCGCCTTTGCAGATTCGTTGCGCGTCCTTCATGGCGGCGAGTTTGCTCGCTGCAGCGCGGGCGTTGGCACAGGATGGTTTCCCGGACACGGCATGGCACGGCAATGGACGCGTGCAGATTCCGGTCATCGGCAAGACCGTGAGTGGCGGTTCCATGGCGATCCAGCCGGACGCTAAGATCGTCCTGGGAGGGACGTGCGCGAGTGGCGGTTTTTATGTCCCCTGTCTGACCCGGCTGCTGCCCAGCGGCGATGTCGATTTGAGTTTCGGCCCCAGTCAGAACGGTGCGTTCGCGTTTGACGAATTTGCCGGATATCCAAGCAATAGAACGCTGGAGGAGAGTCTGCTGATCCGGCCCGACGGACGAATGGTCGTCTTTGGAACCAGCTACGTGCCCTCCGGGTCAGGCACGGCCTTGATGGGCATGATGAATGTCACCGCACTGACGTCGGACGGTCAGGTGGAACTCGGACCAAGCGGGGAACGGGCCCGGTTGATTTCGTTGTCGGGCAATCCCGCAAGCGCAGAAACCTACGGCGGCGACGCAAAACTTCTGCCGGACGGCAAGATGCTGGTCGCCGGTTCCGCACCGCGCGGCGCATCCGGAAACTTCGATATCGCAGTGGCGCGGCTGAGTACCGACTTCACGCTCGATAGCACGTTCAACACGACCGGTACGGTGCCTGGCGTGCGCTTTGCGGCGTTCGATCTGGCCGGCAATGGCTTCGACTCCGCCAGTGTCATGGTGGTGCAAGCCGATGGAAAGATCGTCGTCGCTGGATTGGTGGAATCAACGGGCAATAGTCTGGTCGTCGGCGTGGTGCGGCTGAACCCCGATGGCAGTTTCGATACGGCGTTCGGCAACAGTGGGCGCGTCTGGTTCGACTTGGGCCACAGCTGGGAAAGCAGGGTCGGCGGCATCTGCCTGGACCAGCAGCAGCGCATTGTAGTGACCGGCTATCGCTCGTTCGACAACACCACGAGCATCTACGATTGGTTTGTCGCACGCCTGAGCGCCACCGATGGATCATTGGACACATCCTTCAACAACGTCGGCTACAAGATTTTCAATCTTGCGGGTTCCGCGGGTGGCGCACTCGTGCAGCCGGATGGAAAGCTGGTCGTGGTCGGCACCTCGGCATACGCCCCCGCGGCCATTCGCCTGCTCGACAACGGCAGCTTCGATCCAAGCTTCGGCAATAGCGGCTTGATCGTCGGAACGTTTTCTTCGTCGGGACATCAATACAACGAGTACGGCAGTTCAATCGTGCTTGCACCTGGAAATCATCTACTGATTTCCGGCTCTGCCGCAACGGCGCCGGGCAACGACACGGGCGTGTTCGGCGTGATACGCCTGACCTACGAGCGGATCTTTGCCAACGGATTTGACTGACCGCTCAAACGGAAGCCTGCACGATCTGTTTGCCTTGGGGAACCTCGGTCGCTGACTCGGGTTTGGTCAATGCCGCAGGCTAGCCTCGACCAGCGTCTCAGCGGGCGGGTACAGGGCAACGCGAAACGTGTTGCGCCCGGCAGCCTTGGCTTCATACAGCGCCTTGTCGGCAATCTGCACGATCTCGATGGATGCGTTTCGGCCATTTGCAACGAACGCGACGCCGATGCTGGCAGTAACCGACAGCTGTCCGGAGACCAGCTCGAACGGCTCGCCGATCGTGGCAATGATCTTGCTGGCGACGCCGCTCGCTTCATCCGCCGTCTCTATGTCCTCCAGCAGGATCACGAATTCGTCGCCGGCCAGACGCGCGACGAGGTCGTTGTCGCGAACGCTCGCATGCAGGCGCCACGCAAACTCCTGCAGCACCTCGTCGCCGCCGGCATGTCCGAGCGAATCGTTGATCGACTTGAAGTGGTCGATGTCGAGGAACATCAGGACGAGCGGCCTTTCAGAGCGTCGCACGCGCACGATCGCCTGCTGCAGGAGTTCATCGAACTGGCGCCGATTCGCCAGCGCGGTCAGTGTATCGAAGCGTGCAAGACGCTGCAGTTCGTTCTCCACGCGCTTGATCGCAGTCATGTCCATCGTCAGCGCATAAACCCCCGCGATCCGACCGTCCGGCTGGCGCTGCGGCACGTAGATCGCGCGCGCGTTGCGGGTGCCGTCCGGGCCCACCATGTCGAGTTCGAATTCGACGCGCTCACCGTCCAGCGCCCTGCGGAAGTGAGCGACCTGGGCCGCGTAGTTCTCTTCGCCAAGCGCTTCGCGCAGCGGGCGCCCGACCAGACGATCGCGCCCTTTCCCGAGCCAGGTTTCGTAGGTCGCATTGCAGAATCGAACGATGCCGTTCGCATCGGTGAAGGATATGAGGACAGGAAGATTGTCGGTAATCGTACGCAGCCGTTGTTCGCTTTCAGCTTGCTGCATTTCCGCCCATTTTCTCGCCGTGATGTCCATGACCATCACGTAGAAACCGACCACGCTTCCGGTTGCATCACCGTCCGGAACGTAATCGGCATGGAAGTATTGCGGCACCCCATGTTCTTGCCGTTCGCTGTCGAAGTTCGCGGCCTCCCCTCCGAGCACCGTTGCGATGGCAGGGCTGACGACTTCATACAACTCTTCACCCAGCGTCTCGCGCATGGTTCGACCAAGCAGTGATGCGGGGTCCACGCCGAGCACGGTCCGAAAGTATTCATTCGTGAACGTATAGCGTTCGTCACGATCGACGCGCGCGATCATCGCGGGAAGGTTGTCGGCAATCGAACGCAGCGCCCGCTCACTTTGTACCAAGGCCTGCTCAGCTCGCTTGCGTTTGGAAATATCGCGAATGACCCGGACCATTTCCTGCGCATGACCCGGATCGTTTGATACCTTTCGCGCCGTGCTCTCCATCCAGACGTAGTGCCCGAGCTTGTGCCTGTAGCGATAGACCAGCACGGAACTTGCGACGCCGTTGCGCATACCCTCGAGCTCTTCATTGAAGATCGATCGGTCATCGGGGTGGATCAGGTCCAACCGCGCCGGTCCCAGCAACTCCTCCGGCGTCCAGCCGAGGACCTCGCTGACCGAAGGAGAGATATAAAGACGCGTGCCGTCCAACAAAGCACGCACGATGATGTCATTCGAATTTTCCGCCAGCGTGCGATAGCGCCGTTCGTTCTCCTGCAGGTTGCGCTGCAACTTGCGCCGTTCGGCAAGTGCGATGCCGATCGGGAACACCGTCAGCAAAGCCGTCGCAACGAAAAACTGCAGCATGAGGATATGCGCTTGCGTCGACAGGCCCGGCATCAAGAGCAGCGGGCCGTGGCCGTTGATGGTCGCAGTCACGCCGGCAACCGTCACGATCAACACGCCGATCGCGGCGCCAGCAAAGCCGAGCTGGAACACTACGTACACGAGTGGGGGAAAGATCACGAACAGGAGCGTGGTCGTGTCCTGGAGGAACACGGCGGCGGTCGTTGCGACCAGCAGGCCCA
>JBDSFA010000424.1:0-3408 GCA_039919785.1 Dokdonella sp.
TCGTGTGACCTTCGATCTGACCTGCGGCCTGCTTGAGCATGTCGAGGTCGCCGAGTTCCGCCGTGCCTTCGACGATGCGCGTGAGCATGCGATACATCCAGCCGGTACCTTCGCGGCACGGCGTGCACTGACCGCACGATTCGGCGAAATAGAAACGCGAGATGCGTTGGCACGCACGCACCATGCAGGTGGTTTCATCCATCACGATGACTGCGCCCGAGCCGAGGCCGGAACCCGCCTTCTGAATAGCGTCGTAGTCCATCGTCAAGCCCATCATCATCTCGGCTGGCAGCACCGGCATCGACGAACCGCCAGGAATCACCGCCTTCAGCGTATGGCCGTTGCGCACGCCGCCGGCCATCGCGAGCAGTTCCGAAAACGGTGTACCGAGCTTGATCTCGTAGTTGCCCGGCTTGTTGACATGACCGGACACCGAAAATATTTTCGGGCCGCCATTGTTCGGCTTGCCGACATTGAGAAACCAGTCGGCACCCTTGTTGAGGATCGCCGGTACAGAAGCATACGTTTCCGTGTTGTTGATCGTGGTCGGCTTGCCGTAAAGCCCGAAGTTGGCCGGAAACGGCGGCTTGAAGCGCGGCTGGCCCTTTTTGCCTTCCAGCGATTCCATCAGCGCGGTTTCTTCGCCACAGATGTAGGCGCCGGCACCGAGCGCGTTGTGGATATCGACGTCGACGCCGCTACCCAGGATGTTCTTGCCGAGCAGGCCCGCTGCGTAAGCATCTTTCAACGCCAGCTCGATATGCTCGAACGGCTCGTGATGAAATTCTCCGCGCAGGTAGTTGTAGGCAACCGTCGAACCCGTCGCGTAGCACGCAATCGCCATACCTTCGATAACCGCATGCGGATTGAAGCGGAGGATGTCGCGGTCCTTGCACGTGCCGGGCTCGGACTCGTCCGAGTTGCACAGGATGTATTTCTGCATCGTGCCCTTGGGCATGAACGACCATTTCAAACCGGTCGGAAAGCCGGCACCGCCGCGCCCGCGCAACGCGCTCTTCTTGAGCTCGTCGATGATCGTGGCCGGGTCGGTCTTCTCGGCGAGGATCTTCCTCCACGCCTTGTAGCCGTCAACCTTCAAATAGTTTTCTAGCGTCCACGGCTGCTCGAATTGCAGCGTCGTGTAGACGGCTTGGTGTTCCTGCGGTGCGGGACCGTATGCCATTGCCTGCCTGCCCTGTGTGGGAGCGGTGGAAGCTGCGATGCTTTTCGTGTCGAAAGGCATCGCGGCTCCCGCCGCTCCTACATGTACTATTTAAGTTCTTCGAGAATCTGATCCACTTTCGTGAGGGTCAGGTTCTCGTGGTAATGACCGTTGACGACCATCATCGGCGCGCCACAGCACGCGGCCAGGCATTCTTCCTCACGCTTGAGGTAGATGCGGCCGTCTGCGCTGCTCTCGCCGAGCGTGATGCCATACTTCTTCTCGCAATGTCGCACGATGTCCTCGGCGCCATTGAGCCAGCACGAGATATTCGTGCAAATCGCGACGTTGTTGCGTCCGACCGGATGGGTCTCGAACATCGAGTAGAACGTCGCGACTTCGTAACCCCACACCTGGGGCAGACCGAGGTACTTCGTTACCGCCGTGATCAGCTCGTCGGTCAGATGACCACCGTTCTGTTCCTGTGCTGCCCACAAACCCTGGCTCAGCGCCGAACGCTTGCGGTCCGGCGGAAACTTCGCAATCCAGTGGTCGATGTGGTGACGCGTCTGCTCTGTAAGGACCGCTTGTGGATCCACGTCGCGGACAGCTTCGTAGTTGCCTGTGGCTTTCATGATGAACGCGTCGGGAATCGGGAATCGGGAGTCGGGAATCGTGAGAACAGCGCTTTCGCAACGATCACTTCTAAAGCAGTAAGAGGCGATACAAGGACAACCGCGCGCATGACGCCCGCTTCGCCCATTCCCGATTCCCCATTCCCCATTCCCGTACTCATCGATCAACCTCTCCAAACACCACGTCGTAAGTACCGATCATCGCAACGACGTCGGGCAGCATGTGGCCGCGCACGATTGCGTCCATCGACGACAGGTGCACGAAGCTCGGCGCACGGCACTTCAGGCGGAACGGCTTGTTCGCACCATCTGAAATCAGATAGATGCCGAACTCGCCCTTCGGCGCCTCGACCGCGGCATAGGTTTCGCCGGCCGGGACGCAGTAGCCTTCGGTGAATAATTTGAAATGATGGATCAGCGCTTCCATGTCGTCCTTCATCTCTACACGGGACGGCGGCGCAACCTTGAAATTCTTCAGCATGACCGGGCCCGGATTCGCGCGCAGCCAGCTGACGCATTGCTTGATGATGCGGTTCGACTGACGCATCTCCTCGACGCGCACCAGATAGCGGTCGTAGCAATCGCCCGTGACGCCGACCGGGATGTCGAAATCGACTTCGGCATATTTTGCATACGGCTGCTTCTTGCGCAGATCCCATTCGATGCCCGAACCCCGCAACATCGGACCCGACATGCCCCACGCCAGCGCCTGCTCAGGCGGAATGATGCCAATGTCGACCGTGCGCTGCTTCCAGATGCGGTTGCCGGTGAGCAGTTCTTCGTATTCATCCACGCGGCGCGGGAAATCTGCGCAGAACGCGTCGAGGAAGTCGAGCATCGAACCGCCGCGCCAGTTGTTCAGGCGATCCAGATCCTTGCCCTTGTGCCACTTCGATTCGTTGTACTTTGGCATCTGCTCCGGCAGGTCGCGATAGACACCGCCGGGACGATAGTAGGTGGCATGCATGCGCGCACCACTGACCGCCTCGTAGCAGTCCATCAACTCCTCGCGCTCGCGGAACGCGTACAGGAACACCGCCATCGCACCGAGGTCGAGCGCGTTCGAACCGATCCACATCAAGTGGTTCAGGATGCGCGTGATCTCGTCGAACATCGTACGGATCCACTGCGCGCGGTCCGGCACGTCGACACCAAGCAGGTTTTCGATCGCACGCACGTAGGCGTGCTCGTTGCACATCATCGAGACGTAGTCGAGGCGATCCATATAGCCGATCGACTGATTGAACGGCTTCGATTCGGCCAGCTTTTCGGTCGCGCGATGGAGCAGACCGATGTGCGGATCGGCGCGAACAATTGTCTCGCCATCCATCTCCAGCACCAGACGCAGCACGCCGTGTGCAGCGGGATGCTGCGGGCCGAAATTCATCGTGTAGTTGCGGATTTCCTGCATGACTTACTTCACTCCGGCCTTGCGTTCCGCATCCGCCTGCTCATAGCGCGAATCGTCGCGAATCGTGCGCGGCACCAGCACGCGCGGTTCGACCGAGGTCACCGGCTCATACACCACGCGCTTCTTCTCGGGGTCGTAGCGCACTTCAACGTTGCCGATCAGCGGGAAATCCTTGCGGAACGGATGGCCGACGAAGCCGT
>JBDSFA010000206.1:0-3867 GCA_039919785.1 Dokdonella sp.
CTCTGATTCCGCGGTCAGCGTATCTACGCAGAAGCCGCAAAACCCGCGATCATGGCGTCACCGCAAACAGGGATTGACCGTATGGCAAACAGACGCGCACTCGTGACAGGTGGCAGCGGCGACATCGGTGGCGCGATAGCGCGCAGGCTCGCCGCGCAAGGTTGCGAGGTGATCGTGCACGCGCACTCGGGCATCGAACGGGCGCAGGCAGTCGTCGATGCGATTCATGCCAACGGCGGCAACGCGACGGCGGTCGCGTTCGATCTAACCGATGGCGAGGCGACACGCGCGACGCTGGAGCCGCTGCTCGAAGCCGGCCCGATCCAGGTGCTCGTGCACAACGCCGGCATCCATGACGATGCGCCCATGGCCGGCATGCGCGAGGAGCAATGGCGCCGCGTCATTGATGTATCGCTGCACGGCTTCTTCCACGTAACCCAGCCGCTGCTGCTGCCGATGGCGCGCGTGCGCTGGGGTCGCATTGTCTCGGTATCGTCGGTCGCCGCCGTGCTCGGCAATCGCGGACAGGTGAACTACGCGGCGGCGAAATCGGCGCTGCATGGCGCGAGCAAATCGCTTGCGCGCGAGATGGCCTCGCGCGGCATCACCGTCAATGTTGTCGCGCCCGGCGTGATTGCGGGACGCATGGTGGCCGATTCCTTCGATGACGCGCAGATCAAGGCGATCGTGCCCGCCGGGCGCGCCGGCACGCCCGATGAAGTCGCCGCACTGGTGTGCTTTCTGTGTTCCGACGCGGCCGCCTACGTCAACGGGCAGGTCATCGGCATCAACGGCGGCATGGGCTGAGCGGCGATGACCCTAGGCAGTTTGTCGAACCTGCGGCATGCTGGGTGCCGGCGCAGTCGCGCCGGAACAGGGGAAACACCAGGTGAAGACGATCAACAAAGTGGCTCTCGGCGCGCTGTTGTCGAGCGTGTGCGCGGCGGCGACGGCAGTGGAACCGGTGAAGGTGCCGGACAAGGTGCCTTATGCCGAGAACAACGAGGTGGCCGGCAAGATCAAGCACGAATGCCGGATCAATGAACAACTCTCGGAGTACATCGTCGAATACGCCGAGGAGCACAAGGTCGCCACCAAAGTCGTCGACGCGACCGATGCAACAATGCCGGGGCGCGTTTTGGTTCTGGAGATCACCGATGCGATCTCGCGTGGCAATGCGTTCATCGGGCATCGCAAGGCAACGACCGTGCGCGGAACGCTGTATCAGGACGGTCAGAGAATCGCCAGCTTCGTCGGCGAGCGTGATTCGATGGGCGGCGCGTTTGCCGGCTTCAAGGGTTCGTGCTCGGTGCTTGGGCGCACGGTGAAGGCGCTCGGAAGCGATATCGCCGAATGGCTCGCGAATCCTGCCGACAACGCGCAGCTGGGCGATATGGACTAGCCAGATCCAGACGCTGCCCGATGCAGAGCGGCGGATCCGTGGGCGCGCCCGATCCGTCGTCATTTTTTCAAGATGCGGTGGACGACCGTGCGTAGCCGCGTCTGGAGCAGCGCCTTGAAACGGCAAAGCCTCGCAGGTCTTATGCCGCCGCGAACAGAACGGGGCGACTGCGGCTTGAAGCAGATCCTCTATCGCGCAGCAGCGTGCCATCCGCGGCGGCACGTTCGCGCAGCGTAGCGGCGAGATCCTCGAGCAGCTCTACGTTCTCGAGCAAGCGCGCACGCAGCTGCACATCGTCGAGCGGGTCGTGCAGGGTCGCATTCATGCCGGCGAACCATGGCAGCGCGTATTGATCGAGCATGCAACGTTCGTTGCGTCCAGGGTGCGCGAGATTCCAATCGCGGAACAGTTGCTGCATCTGCTCGTTGAGTGCGCTTGCCTGCTCCAGCTGCGAGCGGATATCGCCGAGCAGGGCGAGATCGGTGAGGCGATGCTGGAACACGATCTGGCACAGGATTCCCCAGCAATACGCATAGTCCCAGATCACCTTGACCGGCAATACGGTGGCATTGCCGAACAGTGGATACTGGTGGCGGAACAGGTGAGCGTGCTTTCGTAGAACGACAGATAAAGTTGCTCGTAGAAGTGCGCGTACGGCGCGAGGCTGGTGCCGGCGAGATCGTACCCGACGAGGGCGCAGATGTAGGTGTTCGAGATCGCAATGAAATCGCTGCCCGGCGAATAGAACGGATCGAGGAACACGCCCGCTTCGCCGGTCAGTGCCCAGCCGCGGCGGCGCGCTTCCTCGCCGAGGAACGTCTCGAAGATACCGCGGTCGATCTGGTAACTCGGCGTCGGCAGGAAACGACTGACGCCGACTTCGGTCACGTTCTCGATATCGTCGCGACCTTCGGAAAAGAAATAACGCAACCCGAATTTGCGGATGTGCGCGCTGTCCATGTGGTCGCGCAAGCCGAGGGTCGTGTCGAAGTAGTGCGCGCCGATCTCGACCGATGACTCACCGACCTTGTGCGCGGCGTCCGGCAACGGATGTCGCCGACGTTCGACCACCAGGATGCCGAGGTCCGGGAATTCACGTTTGAGCTGCAACGCGAGCGTGAGGCCGGCAAGGCCACCACCGAGGATTGCCACATCTGCGTTCATGGATTGAATGCCCGCTGTGTTCATCGATGGATGGTGGCACGCCGCGGCTGCGCGCGCTGCTAACGTTGCGTTGGTAGCGGTGGCGTGACCGCTGACTCACGGCGGAAGTGCATCAACGCAGCCAGCATCGGAGTCGTCATCAGCGTCGTCGCGATTGCCATGAGCATCAGCATGGTGAACATCTCGGGACCGATGACGCCCGCGTCGAGACCTACCTTCATCACGATCAGTTCCATCAGGCCGCGTGCGTTCATCAGCGTGCCGACCACGCACGCATCGCGCCAATTGCTGCCTGCGATGCGTGCGCCAATGCCCGCCCCGAGAAATTTGCCAACGACGGCAACGAGCAGGATCAACGCAAGCATCGCCCAGCCGCTGCCGAAAAACGCAGATGATGTCGTGTTGAGGCCTGCGAGTACGAAAAAAACCGGCATCAGCACGAGTACGGCGACGTGTTCAAGGCGCTCGATCAGCGTGTCGAGCACGCGATCGTCTCGCGGCAGGCAGGCGCCGAACAGGAACGCGCCGAATACCGCTTGCAGTCCCAGCTCTTCGGTCGCGGCGGCCATTGCGCAGGCACCGATCAGGAGAAGACCAAGCACCGCGCCGCCGGGGCGACCGTCGGTCGCGTGGCGTGCGAGCATGCGTGCAATCAGCGGACGCAGCGCACCGAACGCGACGGCACCCATCACGCACAGGCCAATGCAGGTACGCGCGAAACCTTGCCAGCCGCCATGCGCGCCGATCAGCGCAACGACGAGCGCGAGCATGATCCAGGCGCCGACATCGGCGATCGCGGCGGCTGCGAGCGAGAGCTGGCCCGCGGGCGAGCGCGTGAGGCCGCGGTCCTTGAGGATGCGCGCCATCACAGGAAATGCGGTGATCGCCATCGACACCGCAGTGAACAGCGAGAACGGCATCAGCTCGATACCGGCCGGCGCGAAGTGCGGATGCAGGATCGGCGCGACGAGAACACCGAGCGCCATCGGTAGCAGCACACTGGGTACGCCGACCCACGCGGCTGCGACGATGCGCTCGCGTGCGCCATCGGGTGCGCGCAATTCGGCGCCGACGACGAACATGAAGAGCACGAGCCCGATCTGGCTCAATCCGTCGAGTCCCGCGAGCCCCGCGTGCGGGAAAACCCATGCGTGCCATTGCGGGGCAAGCGCGCCGAACACGATGGGTCCGAGCGCGAGTCCTGCGAGCATCTCGCCGATCACCGGCGGTTGGCCGATCCGCTGCAGCAACCATGCGAGCAGGCGCGCGCTGGCGAGGATGATCGTCAGCTGCAGCAGCAG
>JBDSFA010000124.1:0-8819 GCA_039919785.1 Dokdonella sp.
GGGCATCATCCTCGGGTGCACCGAAATTTCAACGCTCGTCGGTGCGGACGATTCGGCCGTGCCGTTGTTCGACACCACGCGCTATCACGCCATCGCCGCTGCCATGCGCGCGATCACGAGCGATTGATCGCCGCGTCCGGTTTTCAGTCGCCTGCATCGAAGCGCGGCAGCGATTGGCGCACTCCCGAGAAACCTTTCCACGGGTCTTCACGCAGGATCTTGGCGCGACGCAGCGCGGCGACCATATCGAACGCCGCGGCACTCTTGATCCTGCCCAATTCTTCCCAGCGGATCGGCATCGCGACCGGAGCGCCATCGCGCGCACGCAGCGACCAGCTCGCGACGCTGGTGGCACCCCGCGCATTGCGCAGCCAGTCGATGAAGATGCGGCCGTCGCGTTTCGCCTTGCTCGCGGTAGCAAGATAGAGCAGGGGTTTGTGCGCCGACATCGCGTTCGCAAACGCCTCGCAAAACGCTTTCGCTTCGCTCCAGTCGATTCCCCGCTTGATTGGCACGACAACATGCGTGCCCTTGCCTCCGGACAGCCGCACGAAGCTCTGCAGACCCGCTTCACTGAGGCGGTCCCGCACGTCGCGGGTTGCCGCGATCAACGCCTTCCACTCGATACCGGGTCCCGGATCGAGATCGAACACGAGCCGATCAGGCCTATCCGGCTGGTCAACCCGTGCGCCCCACGGATGGAATTCGAGCGTGCTCATCTGCACCAGCTCGATCACGCCGGCGGGGTCCGTCACGTAAAGATACTCGTCGCTGCCACCCCCTTTTTCCTTCAACCGGATCGACGCCACCGCCGGCCCCAATTTGGCGGCGTGGTGTTTCTGGAAGAAGCAGGTGCCTCCGGCGCCGTCGGGACAGCGCACGACCGACAGCGGCCGATCCGCGAGTTCGGGCAGCATCCATGGCGAGACTGCACGATAGTAGTCGGCAACGTGCTGCTTGGTGATGGTGGTGCCCGGGAACACGATGCGCTCGGGGTGGGTGATCGTGACTTCGCCGCTCGCCCGGGCGGGCTTGCGCCGCGTCGTCACGGATGAGGGGGAGGCGGTGGGCGTTGCCGCCCTTGTTGCCTTCGATTTCGATGGAACTGTTTTCTTCGTCGTCGGCATCACGGCGGATTCTTTTGCAGCGCTCTTGCGGGTTGGTTTGCTCGTCGATTTCAGGGGCGGCATTCCGAGATCCTCCGTCGTCTTGTCATCGCGCACGCGCTGGAAACTCGCCTGGCGCAACAATCCTTCCTTTGCCCAGCCGCGGAATTCCACTTCTACCACGAGCTCGGGCTTGACCCATTTGACGTCACTCGAGCGGAACGGGACATGTGCGGGCAACTCGACGGCAGGCAGGTCGATCGCAAGCGCCTCCAGCGGCCGCGTGAGCGTCTTGATCTGCGCGTCGTTGAAGCCGCTGCCAACGCGCCCGACATAGCGCAACGCGCCGCGTTCGACAGTGGCGAGCAGCAAGGAGCCGAAGCCCTGGCGCGCGCCTTGCGGTGCGCTGTAGCCCACGACGACGAATTCATCGGTGTTCGCATGCTTGACCTTGACCCAATCGCGCGAGCGACCGTCGACATATGGCGAGTCGACACGTTTGCTGACGATGCCTTCGAGTCCCTCACGCGCCGCCGCAGAAAACACGCGTTCGCCATGGCCGACGATATGCGTGCTGTACATGAGCACGCCCGGATTGGCCGATTGCAGAAGCGATTCCAGCAACGCTTTGCGTGCCGTCAGCGGCGTGTGCGTCAGGTCCACCTGTTCGAGAGCGGGTAGATCAAACACCACGTAGCGCAGGGCCGCATCATCGCCATTGTCGAGCGCACGCTGAAGCGCTGAGAAATCGCTATTGCCTCGCGCGCCGACAGCGATGAGCTCGCCGTCCAGGCGCGCACTGGTCACGGGCAATGCCTCGAGTGCGCGAGTAATGCCTGGAAACTTGGCAGTCCAGTCGAGATCGTTGCGCGAGCGCAGGCGCGCCTTGCATGCATCGAGATCAGCGAGCAGGCGGTAACCGTCCCATTTCGTTTCATGCAGCCAATCGTCGCCCTGGGGCGCTGTCGCTTGCGCTCTGCACAACTGCGGTTTGAAGCCTGCACGCACGGGCTCATCCCGAGCGCCTTGCAGGGCAATTGCGCGCTTTCGCCAGCGCTGTGTGGTGAGCGGCGATTTTGCCGGGGATTTTGGCGTTCGTGCATTGACCGTGCTGGCGCTGCTGGCACTGGTTGGGGGCTTGGTTGCGCGCTTGGCGTGTGTGCGTTGATTCGACGTTTTGGTTTGCTGCGTGATCGAACGTCCGGCCTCGCCGATCAGATCGTCTGCTTCCGCGTCGCGCGCTTCGGCGTCGCTGCGCTTGAGCAGCAGCCACTGCGCTTTTGTGCCGCGCAATTGGGTGCGCACGAGCGTCCAGCGTCCGCGCAGCTTTGTGCCGAAGAGCTCGAAATCGAGATGTCCTTTCGCGAGCGCGCGCAGCGGTTCTCCCTCAGGCGTCCAAGTTCCGTGGTCAAAAATGTCGACATGGCCGCCGCCGTAGTTGCCTTGCGGGATATCGCCCTCGAAGCGCGCATACGAAAGAGGGTGATCCTCGACCTCGACTGCGAGACGCTTCTCGCCAGCGCGCAACGACGGCCCCTTTGGCACGGCCCAGCTCTTGAGCGCCCCATCGACTTCGAGTCGGAAATCGTAGTGACGCGCACGTGCGTGGTGAAGTTGAACGACGAAGATGCGGGCTTTGGCGCCCGATAACCGCCCCGCGCCATCGGGCGCAGGCTCCGGCGTCTCGGCGAAGCGTCGCTTGCGCTCGTACTCGCGCAGGCTCATCGCCGCCTCAAGCCGATTTGCGGCGCTTCGCCGCAGCCTTCGCCGGCGCTTTCTTTGGCGCTTTCTTCGCCGCCTTCTTCGCGGGCGCCTTCTTCGGTGCCGCGCGCTTTTCTGCCGGCGTGCGTTGCTTGGAATCGATGCTCTTCTTCAGCAGCGACATGAAATCGACGACATTGGTCGCGGCATTGTCAGGATGATGCACTTCGCTCTCCTCCGGCGCCGCCAGCACGCCTTTCTGTTTCATGCGCTTTTCGATCACCTTGTGCAAACGCTCGCGGAATTCGTCGCGATAGTCGGCCGGCTTCCACTCGCCCGCCATCGACTCGATCAGGTGCCGCGCCATGTCCAGCTCCTTCGCGGTCACGCGGTAATCGGCGGCCTTCTTCGACGGAATGTTGTAGTCGTCGACATCGACGAGCTCCTGCGGATAGCGCAACAGGATCATGACCAGCGCATGCTCCTGCGGCATCACCGCAGCGAGGTATTCGCGCGTACGGATCACAACACGTGCGATGCCGACCTTTGCCGTCTTCACCAGCGTATCGCGCAGCAGCACGTACCCCTTCTCGGCCTTCTTGCCCGGCACAAGAATGTACGGCTTCTCGTAGTACGCCGGATTGATCGCGTCCGCATTGACGAAGGCTTCGATCTCGACCGTCTCATGGCTTTCGGGCGCAGCCGCCTTGATGTCGGCCTCGTCGAGCACGACATAGCTGTTCTTGTCGTATTCGTAGGCCTTGACGATGTCCTTCCACGGCACCTCCTCGCCGGTGTCGCTGTTCACGCGCTCGTAGCGAACCGGCTTGTTGTTGCGACTGTCCAGCATGCGGAAGCTGAGATCGGTTCGACGCTCGCCGGACATGAGCTGGATTGGCACATTGAGCAGGCCAAACGAAAGGGTTCCGGTCCAGATGGGTCGAGGCATGGCGATCGCTCCGCAGGTACGGACTGCAAGACTAGGAACGCGATCCTTAACGCGCGCTGTTGGATGGCCAATGCAGGTTCCGAAAGCCGCCCGCACCACTTTTGGCACTGGCCTGGTGACCCCATGTTCGGGACGATGGATTCGACGACGGGGTTGGTCCCTACTTTTCTGGAGACAATCGATGCTGACCTTCCTGCTCTGGCTGCTGCTGCTCGTGTTCTGCTGGCCGCTGGCACTGCTCGCGATCGTGCTGTACCCGCTCGTGTGGCTGTTGCTGTTGCCGTTCCGTCTGGTCGGCTTTGCCGTCGAGGGCGTGTTCGAATTGTTGCGCGCCGTGATCCTGTTACCCGCGCGCGTGCTGGGCGGAAGCAAGGTGGCGACACGCTAGTGAGGGCTGACGCCGGCATACCGGACGATCCACGATGCAGCGAGCTGCTCGATTTCTGGCTCGGCACGAGCGCGAGTGATGCGGATGTCATCCTGCAGCGCGGGTCGCTGTGGTTCGGCGGCGGCGCCGATGTCGACGCGTCGATCCGGGCGCGCTTCGGCGAGTTGCGCGAGGCCGCGATCACCGGATTGCTCGATGACTGGCTCGCGTTTGCGCGCGGGCGTCTTGCATTGGTGATCCTGGTAGACCAGTTCTCGCGCAATCTGTTCCGCGCGGATGCGCACGCGTTCGCGCACGATGGAATCGCCCTCGCGTGGTGCAAACAGGGTCTCGACGCCGGCACCGATCGCGCCCTGCGTCCGATTGAGCGCGTTTTTTTCTACTTGCCGCTGGAGCATTCGGAAGTACTTGCCGATCAGCAGCGTTCAGTGGCGCTGTTCCGCGCTTTGCCAGGCGAAGGCGGCGCAGGCGTTCATGCGGCCTTCGCCAATTTCCTCGACTATGCGCAACGACATCGCGACATCATCGCGCGCTTCGGTCGCTTTCCACATCGCAATGCCGTGCTGGGGCGCCCGTCGACGACGCAGGAAATCGCGTTCCTCGGGCAATCGGGCTCATCGTTCTGATGCGCTGTGCAGCGCGGCGGGGAAGGTGCCGAGGCCCCGGGATCTTTGAATTTTTCTGGTGATCTCTCGCAGCGGGCGTGCCCTGTGCCGCCCGTTGCCAAATGGCGTTGGGATCTTGCGCAATACGTCGTTGGCGTCTGCGACTAGCTCGCGACGTTCATGTCGAGCGCGCTCGCGTCGAACGCGATGCGCTCGACACCCATATTCGATTCCGCCAGCACGCGGGTGCGCGTGACCTTGAACAACCAGGTGTGTTGTTCGAGCGGCTCTGGTTTGCGGAAGGCTTTTGGCGTCAGCACCGCGAGACAGGGCCGGTGCTCGGGATCGCGCACCGACAGGTAGCGGATCAGGGCAACGCCGGCAGCGCGCGCCACCTGCGCCAACGCCTGCGTCGCGACGTAACTCGAAGGGTCCTGCCAGCGCTTGCGCTGTCGCGCGAACGGCGGCTCGGTCAACACGATCGCGCTGCCACCGACGCTTGCGCGAAACGCTGTATGCGGCACCGGCGGAAGATCCGGCGTCGCTGGCGAATCGGCGAGGAAGCGCATGCGCCAGTACGCAACTTCGGCGAGCGCCGTGTGCTCGTTGTCGGCGCCGTACCACACACCAGCGTCGCCAATACCACGAAAGCGCGAGCCGACCGGCGGTGGCGCCGGATAACGGAAGGGAGTCGCCAGCAGATAGTGCAGATGCGCGGCTTCTGCTGGTAGTGGCGGCTTGCTTGCTTCGAGCAAATCCTCAAGCACGCGTTGTTCGTCCAGCGTATCGACCAGACGCATCGTCGACGCGCGGTGCTGCGCCTCGACCACGCGCCACGGCTGCGCGCTAAGTCGACGCGCGCTGTCTTTGAGCAGTTGCAGCGGCATCTTCGTCATCGAACGCTCCTTGTGTCAGGAACGATCGCCACAGCGTGTCGCATCGGCTGCGACTCGGGTTGCGCGGTCAAAGCCGCGCACGTGCACTGTCGAGATAATGCAGGACGTGGATCAGGCCTTCGGCACTGCGCAGGCGCTCCAGCGGCTTTTGCCCCGCGAATGCGGCATTCGCCGAGACCAGCCAGGTGCGCGCCGCTTCGTCGTTTGAACCGACGATCGCATCGAGCGAGCGGAATACGCGAATCCAGAGTTTGGTCAGTTCGCCGGCCTTGCTGTCCGGGTCGATTGGTGCACGCGCACTGGCCGCACGCGAGATCGTGGATGCACTGACCCCGATGATCTCAGCCAGCGTGCGTTGCGGCACATCGAGGACTTCGGCGGCGCGCAGTGCGGCCTTGGTCAGTACCTGAGCGGAATCCGCGGAAAGGTCAGGCTTGCGCGAAACGGATGCGGGCATGGCGGTGCTCATGCGTTGAATCGTCATATGCAATGATCACAGGTATTTGTTGCATATGCAATTCACTCGAACGTATCCATTCAGCCGAAAAACCAGTAGCAGACCGCGATCGAGGCAATGACGCCGGCGAAGTCGGCGAGCAAGGCGCAACCCACCGCATGTCGCGCGCGCTGGATGCCGACCGAGCCGAAGTAGACCGCCAGTACATAGAACGTGGTCTCGGTGCTTCCCTGCATGGTGGCCGCAAGCAAGGCCGCGAAACTGTCGACGCCGTGCGACTTCATCGTCTCGATCAGCATCGCGCGCGCAGCGCTGCCGGAAAGCGGTTTCACCAACGCGGTGGGCAGCGCGTCGACGAAGCGCGTATCGAGCCCAGCTGCCGACGCAAGCCAACGCACGCCATCGAGCGCGAAGTCGAGCGCGCCTGATGCACGCAGCACGCCGACCGCGCACAGCATTGCAACAAGATAGGGCAGCAGGTTTTTGGCAACCTCGAAACCTTGTTTCGCCCCGTCGACGAAACTCTCGTAGACCGGCACCTTGCGCCACGCGCCGGCGATGAGGAATAGCAGCACGATCCCGAACAGGGTCAGATTGCCGAGCAATGACGACAACGGCGCCAGCGCCGCGGCCGACAACGTCGACAGCAACGCGATGAAGACGCTGAGCAGCAGCGCTATCGACAGCAGCCAGACCAGCACGACCGGATCGCGCAGTTTCAGCTTTTGCATGAACGCTACCGTGAGCAGGCCGGTCAGCGTGGACGCGCTGGTGGCCAGCAGGATCGGCACGAACACCAGGGTTGGATCGTGCGCGCCGGCTTGTGCGCGGTACATGAAGATCGAGACGGGCAACAAGGTCAGCGATGACGCATTCAAGACGAGGAACAGGATCTGCGCATTGCTCGCGGTAGTCGTGCTTGGATTCAGCGTCTGCAATTCGCGCATCGCGCGCAGCCCGATCGGTGTCGCCGCATTGTCGAGTCCAAGCACGTTTGCGGCGAAGTTCAGCGTGATCAGACCGATTGCCGGATGGCCGCGCGGCACTTCCGGCATCAGGCGCGCGAACAAGGGGCCGAGAATGCGCGCGAGCACGTCGATCAGGCCGGCTTGTTCGGCAATGCGCAGGAAGCCGAGCCACAAGGTCAGCGTGCCGAACAACAGGATCATGACCTCGACCGACAGCTTGGCCATGTCGAACAGGCTGCCGACCATCGCCGCGAACACGCCAGCGTTGCCACCGACCAGCCATTGCGCGAGTGCGGCAATCGCTGCTGTCAGGAAGAAGCCGAGCCAGAGCCGATTGAGCATGCGCAGCGTCGCCGTGGGATGACACAAGCATCGCACAGGCTTTCGGCGTTCGCTCGCAGGATCGCTCTCACTCGGGCACACTCGACGGCATGCACGAAAAACCGTATTCCGAAGCGAGCCAACGCAATCGCGAACCCATCCTCGCCGTGCTGCGTGAATTCTTCGCCGAGCGCAGGCATGTACTCGAGGTCGGCAGTGGCACCGGGCAGCACGCAGTGCATTTTGCCGCGGCATTGTCGCAGCTGACATGGCAGTCTTCGGATCGCGCAGAAAATCTTGGCGGCATTCGCGCCTGGCTTGAGGAGGCGGTTCTGTCCAACACACCTGCGCCGTTGACGCTCGACGTCACGACCATGCCTTGGCCTGGCGGGCCATTCGACGCCGTGTTCAGTGCGAATACGCTGCACATCATGAGTTGGACCGAAGTCGAGATGTTCTTCTCGTCGTTGCCACGCGTCGTCACGAGCGACGCGAAGCTCGCGATCTACGGGCCATTCAATATCGACGGTGCTTTCACCAGCGCGAGCAACGCAGCGTTCGATGAATCACTGAAGTCACGCGCGCCACACATGGGCATCCGCGATGTGGCGGCCGTCGATGCGCTTGCTCGCGCAGCTGGCTTCGTACTACTTGATGATATTGCGATGCCGGCGAACAATCGCTTGCGCACCTGGCAACGAACCGCCTGAAGCATCGCAGCGCGCGATCCTCAGCCGTCGGAGCGGATTCGCCTCACGCCGGCGACTGCGACAACAACAATCGAGCCGCCGGCCGACTCGGCCACGCGTGGCGAAGGATGCGCCAGATCACCTGCCCGAACTGCTTCGGCAGCGAGCCGGTGTTGTAGTGCTGGCCGTAGCGCGCGCAGATGGCGCGCACCTCGACCTCCATTGCGGCGTACCGATTGGCCGGCACGTCGGGGAAGAAATGATGTTCGATCTGATGACTCAGGTTGCCGGACAACAGGTTCAACAGCTTGCCGCCGGCAATATTCGACGAACCGCGAAGCTGGCGCAGGTACCAGTGGCCGCGTGATTCGCCCTTGATCGAGTCGCGCGAGAAGATCTCCGCATCCGCGGTGAAGTGCCCGCAGAAAATGATCGTGTAGGTCCACAGG
Organism: Dokdonella sp.; assembly: GCA_039919785.1. GTDB lineage: Bacteria > Pseudomonadota > Gammaproteobacteria > Xanthomonadales > Rhodanobacteraceae > Dokdonella_A. The sequence goes on from JBDSFA010000124.1 coordinate 8,530, forward strand.
TTGCGCAGCACATTCGCCACTGCATTGCCGAGCAGCACGGGCAGGAAGAACGGTCCGGCAAGCAGCGGGAACAGGACGTAGTCCTTCAGTATCTGCCGCCGCATCTTGCGCCCGACCGGACGGAACGCAGCACCCAGTTGTGCGCTCGTCATCTTGCCGGCCCACCAGCGGCCCAGTCGCAGGTCCTGGATGGCCACGCCCCACTCGAACAGCAGCGCGAAGATCAGCGCGATCAATGGCTGCGCCAGATAGAACGGTTTCCAGCGCTGCTCGGGGAAGATGCGCAACAA
>JBDSFA010000013.1:0-15341 GCA_039919785.1 Dokdonella sp.
CCACACATGGCGAGCGCCATTCCAGCGCCAATAGCCAGGCGCCCATGCGTAACCCGGGCGCATGACCACGCGCTCGATGCGCGCGGGCGGTGGTGCCACACCGATCGACAGGCCGACGAAGGCGCGCGCTGATGCGTGCGCCGACATGACCAAGCCAAGGCCCAAGCCGATCGACAAACACAATCCTGCCAGGCGCGTTCTCTTCATGCCCCGTCTCCTCATGGAAGCGCGGAAGTCGCGCTGCATGCCTGCTTCAACGTTGGAACATCGCAAACGTTGACTCGAGCCGAGATGCATTCAGCGAATGGACAGCACAAGAAACGCGGGCGTGAAACGACGCGTCGCGTGCTGACAATCGCGTGACCGCAACGACCACGTACGCCACCGGCAGTAAACAGCCACTGACCTCGCAGCTTGTCACTTCGGGCATTCATGATTCATCCCGCTTGCGTCGCGATGATCGGTCGTGAGCGTCGTCAGCTCGCAGTCGCGCTGCAACTTTGGCGTCTTCGCAAAATTTGCGACACGCAAATAGAACGCCGGCCAAGCTTTCTCGGACTGCTCGAAAAGTCGCCCGAACGCCGCGACCCAACGATCATAGAGACCGAAGGGAAGCAGACGCGCATTGTCGATCGGCGCAGCGACCCAGTGGTCGTAGCGCGCATCGCCATTCCATTCGCTATCGCGCAACGTCGCATACCGCTGTCGAAAAGCGGCCATCTCCAGCTTCTTGGCCGCACGCATCTCCGTTGCTGCAAGCGGCTTCGCGTACAAGACGCGCAAACGCTCGCGAAGATCCAGTACCAGATGCTGGAACGCACGATCGCGCGCCGATACCGCTGCATCGTCCTTGGGCATCAGACCGCGTGCCAGGCGCCACTCACGCAGTCCCTGCTCCTGCACAAAACTTGCGAACGACTCATTGAAAGCGGTGTCGTCCTTTACGTAGACCTTCTGGTGCGCGAGTTCGTGGAAGATCACGCCATCGAGTTCGTCGTCATCCCAGCGCAGCATGCTGGAGAGAATCGGGTCGGCAAACCAGCCCAGCGTTGAATACGCAGCGGCGCCTTCGACCTGCGCGTCATCGCCGCGATCGGCAAGCTCCTTCGCCGCCTGTTGCGCTCGCGCGCGATCGAAGAAGCCAAGATACGCGACGCAGCCGGCGAACGGAAAGCAGTGCGTGACCGGCTCGACCGAGAATTCCGGAGTCGCAAACACGTTCCATGTGACGAACGGACGGCCCAGATCGACGTAGCTGGTATAGCTGCGGTTGCGTGGCAGATCCAGATGATCCGAAGCGAACCGACGCGCCGCCTGCGCCTGGGCCAGACGGGAACGCAACGACGCATCACTGTGCGGGTCCGCGACGATGCGCGCCACCGACTGACGATGAATCAGCAACATCGCCTGGCCATGCGCGATATGCGCGGTATAGCGCAGGCTGGAACATGCATTGAGAACGAGCATGCCCATGGCGAGTACCCAGCAACGCATCGACAACCGCTGCGGCAATGGGATCACCTTGATCGCGAGAAAGACGCTACAACTCGAACTGTTCGTTGAGGATGCGTTCCTCAAGCCCGTGCTCGGGATCGAAAAGCAGGGTCATTGTGCGTTCGCGCGATTCGCGCACCACGACTTCGACGACATCACGAACTTCGCTGGAGTCGGCCGTCGCACTGACTGGCCGCTTGTACGGATCCAGGATTTCGAACTTTACCTCGGTGATCGCCGGCAGGATCGCACCGCGCCAGCGACGCGGCCGAAACGGGCTGATCGGAGTCAGCGCCAGTAGTTGCGAACCCAGCGGCAGGATCGGCCCATGCGCGGACAGGTTGTAGGCGGTGGATCCAGCGGGCGTGGACACGAGGATGCCATCGCAAATCAGCTCCTCGATCTTGGCGACGCCGTTCAACGACACGCGCAGATGTGCGGCCTGCTTGGTCTGGCGCAGCAGGGACACTTCGTTGAACGCAAGCGCGGTAGCGCTGCTACCCGATTCGCTGGCCACTTCCATCAGCAGCGGCCGCAGCACCGTCGGCTGTGCACGCGCCAGGCGCTCAGGCAGCTCGTCAGGCGCATTCTGGTTCATCAGGAAACCGATCGTGCCCAGCTTCATGCCGTACACGGGCAGTCCGCGTGCCATGTGCCGATGAAGGGTGCGCAACATGAAACCGTCGCCACCCAACGCGACAATCACGCTCGCTTCATCGAGCGGCGCCTCACCATACCGCGTCGCCAGCGCGACGCGCGCGGCTTGGGCTTCGTCGGTTGGACTCGCGACAAAGGCGATGCGCTGGCTCATCGGATTCCCGCCTCGGCAAGGCGGCGCCGCGAACGTGCGGCGCCTGATCGGGAAACTACCACGGCGGCAGGATGTCAGGCTGCCTTCGCCGCCGCTTGCACCAGTTGGGCGAAACGTCGCAGCGCCACCGATGCGATCGGATAGTCAACCGGTTGCGTACGGATCTCGTCAAGCATGCCGAGGGTGAACTTCAGCGCAGCATCGCCGCGCTCCAGCCACTGCGCAACGGGATGTTCAACCGCTTCGGTCGCGCCTGAGAGGATCTGCGTTGCCAGCGCGCGATGCTGCGTGGCCAGTTCGTCGCGCAACGAGCCACGAGCCTGCGCATGCCAGCGACTGTCGACCGTCAGATTCTCGATCTGGCGGCGCAGGCCATCGATCTCGAGCGCCTGGCCCAGTTCGAAGAACACCGAGGCGACGCGATCGAGCGGATGCCCGCTTTCGCGCGCCACTTCAACGATGTCCAACGCAACGCCGAGTACGGGGATCGCGGCCAACCTGTGCGCCAACGCGTTCGGGATATCCAGACCCTGCCATTTCTCGACATCAACATCGTAGTCGGCGCGGCCGGTCGGGGTCAGCACGCGCGGCAGTGTCGCACGCAAGTGCTCGACGCCGGGCGCATAACGCTCGACGATGCCGGCGATATCGAGATTGGCGCCGCGGTGGTTGAGTAACCAGCGCGTGAGGTTGCGCAGCAGGTCCCATACCTTGAGCAGCGCGTCGATCTGCACGGCCTCACCGATCTTGCCGTCGAGTGCCTCGATCTCCGCCCACACGCCGCGCGCATCCATGATCTCGCGAATCGCCGAATACGCTTTCGCGATAGCCGCCGGCGGCTGGCCGGTATCTTCCTGCATACGCAGTACGAAAGTCGCGTCCATGCGGTTGACGATCGAATTGGTCACCACCGTCGCGATGATCTCGCGCTTCAGACGATGGCGTTGCATGTGTTCCGCATAAGGCACATGCAGCGGTTCAGGGAAGTAGCGCACCAGTTCCTTGGACAGATAAGGATCTTCGGGCACGTCCGAATCGAGCAGTTGCTGGAACAGTTTGATCTTCGAATACGACAGCAAAACGCAGAGTTCTGGCCGCGTCATGCCGAGGTGACGCGTCTTGCGCTCGGTCAGCTCCGCATCCGAGGGCAGGAATTCAATCTGGCGGTCGAGTAAACCCTCGGCCTCAAGCGTGCGAATGAAATGCGCATTCGAGCCGAGACGGTGCACCGACATGTGTTCCATCACGCTGATCGCCTGGTTCTGGCGGTAATTGTCGGACAGCACCAGGCGCGCGACTTCGTCGGTCATGGCAGCGAGCTGCGTGTTGCGCTGGTCGACCGTCAACTCACCGCGCTGCACAGCGTCGTTGAGCAGGATCTTGATGTTGACCTCATGATCCGACGTGTCCACTCCTGCCGAGTTGTCGATGAAGTCCGTATTGAGCAGGACGTGGCGCAACGCCGCTTCGATGCGGCCCTTCTGGGTGAAGCCCAGGTTGCCGCCCTCGCCCACCACCTTGCAGCGCAGGTCCTTGCCATTGATGCGCAGAGCATTGTTCGCGCGATCGCCTACATCCGCGTTCGTTTCGGTCTCCGCCTTCACATAGGTGCCGATACCGCCATTCCAAAGCAGATCAACGGGCGCCTTCAGGATCACGCTCATCAACTCGTTGGGAGTCAAAGTCCCTGTCGCCTCATCGATGCCGAGGACATGACAGATCTCCGGCGACAGCGGAATCGTCTTCAAGGTGCGCGCAAACACACCGCCGCCCCTGGAGATCAGCTTCGCATCGTAGTCGGCCCAGGATGAACGCGGCAGCACAAACATGCGCTCGCGCTCCTTGAAGGACGCGGCGACGTCCGGATGCGGGTCGAGGAAGATGTGACGATGGTCGAAGGCGGCGACCAGACGAATGTGTCGTGAAAGCAGCATGCCGTTGCCGAAGACATCGCCTGACATGTCGCCGATACCAACGCAGATGAAATCCTGTGCCTGGCTGTCGCGACCGAGCGCACGGAAGTGGCGCTTGACCGATTCCCAGGCACCCTTTGCGGTGATGCCCATCTTCTTGTGGTCGTAACCAACCGAGCCACCCGACGCGAACGCGTCACCAAGCCAGAAGCCATGTTCGTTGCTGATTGCGTTGGCAATGTCGGAGAACGTCGCCGTGCCCTTGTCCGCCGCGACGACGAGGTACGGATCGTCGCCGTCGTAGCGGACCACGTTCAGCGGATGTGCGATCCGGCCATCAACGAGGTTGTCGGTGATGTCGAGCAGACCATTGATGAACATCTTGTAGCAGGCAATGCCTTCGGCCAGCACGGCGTCGCGCTCACCGCTTGCCGGCGAATGTTTGACGAAGAAGCCGCCCTTCGATCCGACCGGGACAATCACCGTGTTCTTCACCATCTGCGCCTTGACCAGGCCGAGCACTTCGGTGCGGAAGTCCTCGCGACGATCAGACCAGCGCAAGCCGCCGCGTGCGACCGGCCCGAAGCGCAGGTGCACGCCTTCGACACGCGGACCGCAGACCCAGATCTCGCGGAAAGGCCGCGGCTTGGGCAGGTCGGGCACCTTGGCCGAGTCGAACTTGAAGCTGATCGTGTGCGAACGCACACCAGCGCGGCTCTGGAAGTAGCTCGTGCGCAAGGTCGCGCCGATCACGCCGAGATACGCGCGCAGGATGCGGTCCTCGTCGATGCTGGCGACGTCGTCGAGCAGCACCTTGATCGTGCCAATGATCGAGCTGACCTGTTGCGTGCGCGATGCCGCGCGCGCCGCTACCATGTCGTCGATCAACTTGGGATGCGCTTTCTGCACATCCTCACCGATCAATGCGCGCAGCTTCTTTGCAAGACGCTGGCCGGCCGCATCGATTGCCACCTTGCCCGCGCCATCGCGGTCCGGATCAAAGCCGGCCTCGAACAATTCAACCAACAGCCCCGCGATCGCCGGATACCGGTTCAGCGTCTCTTCCATGTAGCTCTGCGAGAACGTGAGGCCCGTCTGCAGCAGATATTTGCAGTAGCCGCGCAACATGCTGACCTGGCGCCAGTCGAGCTGCGCGCCGAGGATGAGCTTGTTGAAGGCATCGTTCTCGGCTGCTCCACGCCAGATGCGGTCGAACGCGGTCTGGAATGCCTCGTGTACCTCGTCGATGTCGAAGTCGCAACGCGTCGCCGGCTGGACCGCGATGTCCTGGATGTAAATCGGACTGCCCTGCATGTTGATCTCGTGCAACTGCTCGGTGAGCACCTTGAGACCCATGTTTTCGAGCAGCGGGATCACCTCGGAAAGCACAATCGCGCCGACGTGGCGGAATACCTTGAAATGCAGGTTGCCGGGCTTGCGCTGCGAGCGACACAGGCTCAGCCGCAGGTCGTCGGCGTCGCGCAGGCTGGCGGCCATTTCGACATCCATCGCGGCGACCGCGGGAGATACTTCCTCGATGTAGTTGGCGGGCAACTGGCGCGCAAAACGCGTCGCCAGCTGATTGCCCTTGTCTTCTCCGTAGCGCTGCACGAGCGCGTCGCGCAGTTCGTCGTGACGGTTGCGCACAATGTGCTCGAGCTTGCCTTCGAGATCCGCGACGTCGTATTGGGTGTGGTCGCCTGCCTTGGGACGCACCACCAGATGCAGGTGCGCCAGTGGCGATTCGCCGACCTGGATTGACGAATCGATGCGCTCGCCGTGGAAAGCCTCCTTCAGCATCGCCTCGATGCGTTCGCGCACTTCAGTATTGAAACGGTCGCGCGGCAGGTAGACGAGGCAGGAATAGAAGCGCCCGTACTTGTCGCGGCGCACGAACAGGCGCGTGCGCGGGCGCCCGCGCAGGGCGAGAATGCCCATTGCCGTGGTGTACAACTCCTCATCGCTGCACTGGAACAGTTCGTCGCGCGGCAGCAGCTCGAGCACATGGCGCAAGGCCTTGCCCGAATGCGCATCGCGGCGCAAACCGGAACGTTGCATGACCGCGTCGACTTTGCGCCGCACCAGCGGCACGTCCTGCGGGCGTGCCATGTATGCATTCGTGGTGAACAGGCCGAGAAAACGTTCCTCGGCAACCGGCACGCCAGCATCGTCGAAACGCAAGACGCCGATGTAGTCCATGTAACCGGCGCGATGAACGCCGGCGCGCGCGTTCGTCTTGGTCAGGATGATCGCGTCCATCGAGCCGGACTGCGGCAGGTTCCGGGCCACCAGCGTGCGCAGCGAGCGCGGTGCCAGAGAGCGCTCCGAACCACGCAGGATACCGAGGCCGGAGCCTTCGACCGCCTGCAGGACTTCGTCGTTGCCGACTTTCGCAACCTTGTATTCACGACAACCGAGAAAAGTGAAATTCTCGTCTGCGGCCCAGCGCAGGAAAGCCTGTGCTTCGGCGATGCCAGCTGCATCGACCGGCATCTTGCGGTGGACCAGATCGTCGGCGAGATCGAGCATGCGCTGGCGCATGGCGTGCCAGTCGGTGACGCTGGAGCGCACGTCTTCCAGGGCGTCGATCACCGATTGCTTGAGGCGGTCGAGCCCGGCCGCTTCGGCGGCACGATCGACTTCGAAATGCATGATGGACTCGGCCACGCCCGCCGCACCATCGCCCGCCGCGATCCCGGTCAGCAGACCCCTGGGGTCGCGCACGAAGCGGAATACAGGGTGGATCACCGCGTGAATCTGCAGACCGGCATTGGTGATCGCCATACCGACTGAGTCGACCAGGAACGGCATGTCATCGGTAACCACCTCGACGATGGTGCGCGATATGTTGAAGCCGCTCTCTCCGATGACCGGGTTGAACACCCGCACCTTGGCCGCGCCTGCGTGGCGTTCGCGCACGAAATCGAGCACGCCCTGCACCAGCGCCGCCCACTCGGTGGTGCTGCGCAAGGCGAAGTCCTCGGCCGGCACACGGCGCAGGAACTGGCTCGCGAATTCCTGCATGTCGCTGAACTGCGGTCCGCTGAGGCCATTCGACAGTTGGGCGAGAATCGGATCGACGGGCGTGCTGGAGACGGCGCCTTGAACGGTCATGAAGGGGTCCGAAGAGGGAGTGAACGAGGTCGCGAAGGATACGCCGCGGCATCCGAGGAATCCACACGCGCGGCCCGCAGATCAAGCTGCAAAGCCGTTTTCTGATCAGCGCAAAAGTGGCGATCGAATCCGGACATGGGCGTGGTGGACTTCTGTGCATGCTGCAGCATCGCTCGATTCGACGAAGTCGAAATGACTTTCGGCGGGTGACTGATTCTGTACTGAGCGGTATAGTCCGCCTGTCGCCTGCGGCGGCGCCCATGTCGATGGTCATCGCTGTTGCCTGCATCAGGCCTACCCGAACCGCTCACACAGGAAGACTTCACGATGAGGTTGCATAGCGCTTGGACCGGTGTCGGCCTGATTGTGCTCGCAGGTCTCGCAACAGGCTGTGGCAAGTCGCAGGCCCCACAAAAACAAATGCCGCCTCCCGAAGTGGGTGTGGTTGTCGCCAAAGCCGAGGCCGTGCCGTTGGTACAGGATCTGGTCGGGCGCCTTTCGGCCGTGCGCAGCGCGGATGTGCGCGCACGCGTGGCGGGCGTGCTGCAGAAGCGCGTCTACACCGAAGGAAGCGACGTCAAGGAAGGCCAGATTCTCTTCGAGATCGATCCGGCCCCGCTGCGCGCCTCGCTGAATGCGCAGCTGGCAAATCTCGCTGCCGCGCAGGCCACTTATCAAAACAATCATGTGGCTGCCGAGCGCGCGCGCTCGGTTGCGCAAAAGGGCCTGCTGTCGAAGGCGGACGTGGACAATGCCGCGGCAGCGGAACGCACGTCCGCCGCTTCCGTCAAACAGGCGCAGGCGAACGTGGAATCATCAAGGATCAACCTCGGCTACGCGAACGTCACCGCGCCGATCAGCGGGCGCGCCGGCAAGCAGCAAGTGACCGAAGGCGCGCTGGTCGGCCAGGGCGAAGCGACCTTGCTGACCACGATCGACCAGATCGATTCCGTGTACGTGAATTTCTCCCAGGCGGTCGGCGTGCTCGATACGTTGCGCGCCGCCGCGGCGAGCGGCAAGGTGGGACTCGCCGACGCGAACAAGGCCACGGTCGAACTGCTGTTGCCGGATGGCAGTCCGTACAGTGATGCGGGTTCGCTCGATTTCTCCGACCAAGCCGTGGATGCCGCCACCGGCACCGTCAGCCTGCGCGGCATCGTGCCGAATCCGCAGCACCGCTTGTTGCCGGGCCAGTTCGTCAACGTGCGCCTGACGCTCGGCGAACTCAAGCATGCCTGGCTGGTCTCGCAACGCGCGCTGCAGCGCGACGCCACGGGACCCTACGTGCTCGTCGTCGGCGCGGACGACAACGTCGAACAAAAACACGTCACGGCCGACCGTCAGAAGGGCGACGACTGGATCGTCACCGACGGTCTCGCCGACGGCGATCGCGTCATCGTCAGCGGTCTGCAGAAAGCCAAGTCTGGCCAGCCCGCGAAAGCGATGCCGTGGCAGGCTGCGGCAACGGACGCGCCCACCCCTGCGGCTGCGCCTTCGCACTGAATCGATCCGGCTTGCGCGCCGGGATGGACGCCCTCGATCCTCGCGTCAGGGGCGGACGCAACAGGAATACCCTCCATGTCCAACTTCTTCATCGACCGCCCCGTCTTTGCCTGGGTCATCGCGATCCTGATCACGCTCGGCGGCATGTTGGCGATTACCGGGCTCGGCATCGAGTCATACCCGTCGATCGCACCGCCGCAGGTGGTTGTCGCGGCTAGCTACCAGGGTGCCGACGCCAGCACTGTCGAGCAGACCGTAACCCAGGTCATCGAGCAGCAGCTGACCGGGATCGACAACCTCGCCTACTTCAGCTCGAGTTCCGGTTCGGACGGCTCCTCGACGATCACATTGACCTTCGAACCCGGCACGAACGCCGACATCGCGCAGGTGCAAACCCAAAACAAGGTATCGCTGGCGACCCCGCGGCTGCCGAGTGAAGTGAGCCAGCAAGGCATCGTCGTTGCCAAGCAGAATCCGGATTTCCTGATGGTCGGGATGCTGAAGTCGGAAAACACTTCGTACGACTCCTATGCGTTGAACAACATGCTCGCGGCAAGCGTCGTGCCGCAGATTCAGCGCGTGGCCGGCGTTGGCAACGTGCGCCAGTTCGGCTCCGAATATTCGATGCGCATCTGGCTCGACGCGGACAAGCTGCACGGATACCACCTGTCGGCAGCGCAGGCGCTGGCGGCCGTGCGTGGACAGAACATCCAGGTGGCGGCGGGTTCGCTTGGCGCGGAGCCGGCGGTGCCGGGCAACGGCTTCTCGGCGACGGTGACGGCGGAAAGCCGCTTCAACTCACCCGCCGAATTCGAAAACATCATTCTGCGCGCAAACCCCGACGGCACCAGCGTTCGCCTCAAGGACATCGCCCGCGTTGAACTGGGGCCGTTTGCCTACGGCGTAGGCGTGACCTACAACAATCAACAGGTCGCCGGTTTCGCCGTGCAATTGCAGACCGGCGCCAACGCGCTCGGTGTCGCCGATGCGGTGAAGGCGCGCATGGACGAGCTGCAGGCGAGCTTCCCGCAGGGGGTGACCTGGTTCGCACCCTACGACACGACGCCGTTCATCACGTTCTCGATCAAGGAGGTAGTGAAGACGCTCGGCGAAGCGATCGTGCTCGTGTTCCTGGTCATGCTCGTGTTCCTGCAGAACCTGCGCATGACGATCATCGCGCTGTTGGTCATCCCGGTCGCGCTGATGGGCGGCTTCCTCGGTCTATCGCTCGCCGGATTCACGATCAACCAACTGACCCTGTTCGGGATGGTGCTGGTGATCGGCATCGTCGTCGACGACGCGATTGTCGTGATCGAGAACGTGGAACGCATCATGACCGAGGAGCGCCTGCCGCCGAGGGAAGCCACGCGCAAGGCGATGGGGCAAATCTCCGGCGCTGTCGTCGCGATCGCGGTGGTGCTGATGGCGGTATTCATCCCGAGCGCGCTGCAATCGGGCTCGGTCGGCGTGATCTATCGCCAGTTCTGCGTGACCATCGCGCTGTCGACCGCGTTCTCGGCCTTCCTCGCGCTGATCTTCACACCGGCGCTATGCGCGACGATACTCACGCCGCTGCACGACAAGCCGAAAAACGCGTTTTTCCGCTGGTTCAACCGCGCCTTCGGCAGGGTGCAGAACACCTACACGGGGCACATCCTCCGCGCAATCCGCCACGTGCCGACATGGATGACGGTATTCGTTGCCGCGACCGTGGTGTGCGGCCTGCTGTTCGCGAAGATTCCCTCGAGCTTCGTGCCGGAAGAGGACCAGGGCTTCGCACTCAGCCTTGTGCAGCTACCGTCCGGCGCCAGCATCGAACGCACGAAAAAAGTCATGGCTCAGATCAGCGACGTGCTGCGCAAGAACGAGGCGGTCGAGGGCGTGATCGCGGTGGCCGGTTTCAGCTTTATCGGCAACAGCGAAAGTACCGGCATGGCGTTCGTTCGCCTGAAGCCGTGGGCCAAGCGCAATGAGACCGCGTCGCAGGTCATCCAGCAGCTCAACGGTGCGCTGTTCGCAAACATCAACGATGCGCAGGCCTTCGTGGTGAACCTGCCGACGATCCGAGGCCTCGGCCAGTTCGGCGGCTTCGACATGTATCTGCAGGACCGTGCCGGCGCCGGTCATGCCGCGCTTATCGAAGCGCAGAATACCCTGCTCGCCAAGGCCGCCGAGCGCCCGGACGTACTCACCGGCGTGCGCCCGAACATCCTGCCGGAGACGACTCAGCTGTCGATGAAGGTCGACCGCGTCCAGGCGCAGACGATGGGATTGTCGTTGTCGGACGTATATACAGCGATCCGGCTCATGCTGGCGCCGGTCTATGCGAACGACTTCTTCAACCAGGGACGTGTGCAGCGCGTGACCATGCAGGCCGACGCGCCGTTCCGCATGAACCCGGATGCGCTCTCCCATTTCTTCGTGCCCAGTTCCACCCAAACCGAGACGATCGGCACCGGTACCGGCGCGGCGACGCTGCAGGCGATGATCCCACTGTCGAATGTGGTCAGTACGGAATGGACGATTGCCGCCCCGTCGCTGTCGCGCTACAACGGCTACGCAGCGATCCAGATCAATGGCAGCCCTGCACCGGGAAGCAGCTCTGGCGCGGCGATGGCCGCGATGCAGGACATCATCAACAAGGACCTCCCGAAGGGCTTCGGTTTCGACTGGACTGGCCAGTCTCTGCAGGAAATCATCTCCGGCAACCAGGCACCGATGCTGTATGCGCTGTCGCTGCTCATCGTGTTCCTCTGCCTCGCCGCTCTCTACGAGAGCTGGTCGATTCCGTTTTCGGTCCTGCTGGTCGTGCCGCTCGGCGTGCTCGGCACGTTGATCGCGACGATGGCGCGCGGACTGACCAACGACGTCTATTTCAAGATCGGTATCATCACGATCATTGGCCTCGCCGCGAAGAACGCGATCCTGATCATCGAGTTCGCCGTCGCCGAGCAGCGCGCCGGCCGCCCGCTCGCAACCGCGGTGGTCAATGCGGCACGGTTGCGCCTGCGGCCGATCCTGATGACATCGTTCGCGTTCATCCTCGGCGTATCCCCGCTCGCGATCTCGACCGGTGCGGGCGCCAACTCGCGCCATGCGATCGGCACCGGCGTGATCGGCGGCATGTTGTTCGCGACCTTCCTCGGCGTGCTGTTCATCCCGGTCTTCTACGTGTTCGTGCGCCGCCTGCTCGGCGACAAGATGGAATCACCACAGGCAACCCTTGCCGCAACGTCGAAGCCGCATGAGTACGACTGACACCCGCGGCGCCGCAATCGCGGCGCTCGCCCTCGCCTGCTGCGTATCCAACGCGCACGCCGACGCCAGCTACGGCGCCGCGCCTTGGCAGCTGTATCGCGACACGAATCCATTCGTCGCAGCGAGCGGACTGCCGTTTGCGCCGCCCGCGGTGGCACCGCAGAGCTGGCATGTCGAAGCGGTGCTTTCGGCAAGCAATACCGAACTCGCCTTCGATCGCAGCAGCGAGCATCTCGTCTACGACGCCGAAGTCCACGAAGGCCGCATCGCGCTGACACGCGCCTTCGGCGAACATTGGCTGCTGCGCGCGACGATCGCGGACGCCCGCATCGGCAAGGGATTCCTCGACAGTTTCCTCGAGGACTATCACCGTACTTTCGGTTTCACCAATGGCGACCGCGGCCAGCTCGGTACGGACGGCCATACGATCGACTATGCGGATGCATCCGGTCGCGAGGTCTTCCGCGACCGCAGCCTGAGCGCGATCACGCCGCTGATGGTCGACATCGCCTTGCGTGCGCCTGCCGGCGGCCACGAGTGGCTCTACGGCGCGACAGTGAAGTTGCCGACTACGCACGCAAGCACGTTGATCGACGATCGCGCGGTCGATCTCAGCTTGTGGCTTGCCGCGCAGTCGACCGATGCACAGACGAGACTGCCCTGGGGCGCTCGCGTCGGTGTCATGCAACGCGGCGACACGCACCTGCTGCCGCAGCGGGCGAAAGATCAGGTGCCATTTGCTGACGCGACGCTCGGCTATCTGCTGCTGCCCCAATGGGATGTAGCCGCGCAGCTGCAGTGGCATGGCGCTCTTTATGACTCGCAGATTCCACTGCTCTCGTCGGCAGCGAATTTCACGCTGTCATCCGCGTGGCATGCGACGGCTGGCTGGACGCTGCGTGCAGGCCTGGTCGAAGATGCCATTCCACGCCACGCCCAGGACGTGACGTTTTTCGTTGACGTGTCCATCGCCGGCATTTCTCTCTGAGCAGCGGATCGATCCGCACTGTGATCGTCAGTTCAGGCAGTGCGCCTACAATTGCCGCGATGACGCGCAACCTGCTTCTTGCAACAGTCGCGGTGACGACGCTACTGGCCTCGCCCGCCGCCTATTCGCGCACGATCTTCCGTTGTGTTCGTGATGGCACCGTAAGCCTGGCAACCGCGCCGGAGGCAGGCTCGCAATGCTTCGCCAAGGCCCTCGACGACAACGCGGCCACACTGCCCAACCTGTGGGGCGCAATGGGTATCGTGCGCGGCACGCTGTATCAACGCATGCAGGACGGCAAGACCGTCTACAGCACACGTAACCTGCCCGGCTCGACCAAGGTGCTCGCTTTCAGCGTCGCCACACCCGCGGGCTCGCCGGCGCATGCCGGCCTCGGCAAGATCGGTCAGCCGCGCATGTCTGAATTTCCACGCGAGTTCAAGACTGCAGCGAAGAAGGCAGGCGTTGACGAAGCGTGGCTGCGTGCGATCGCACATGCCGAAAGCGCCTACGACGCGACGGCGGTATCGGTGAAAGGGGCTAAAGGCGTCATGCAACTGATGCCCGAGGTGCTCAGCGACTACAACGTCAAGGATCCGTTTTCGGCAAGGGAGTCGATCATGGCAGGAGCGCGTCTGCTGAAAGCACTGGAGACGCAGTACGAAGGCGACCTCAATCTCGCGGCGGCCGCCTACAACGCCGGCGTTGGTGCTGTCTCCCAATACAAGGGTGTACCACCGTATATCGAGACACAGGAATACGTCGCCAAGGTGCAGACCCTGCATGCCCGCTACCGCAAGGCGATGGGCCTCGCGCCCATGCCCGCCCAGCTGGAACCTGCCCAATAGAAGCTGTGCTCAGCCACCGTGCGGCGCAACCCGCTAGAATTGCGGTTTGACCTTCTGGCACGTCCGCAATGAGCGCGATCGAACAACGCATCCTTGAAAAGACCTGGTTCTACCGTTTCCAGCTGCCGAGCGGAAAGATCACGTCGACCTACGACGATGGCGCGCTCGACGGTATCCACACGAGTCGCCTGACGATGCTGCAACAGGTTATCGACAGCCGTTTCGGCGGATCGTTGGCGGGCCGCAACGCGATCGACATCGCCTGCCACCAGGGCTGGTTCGCCACCAAGCTGGCGCAATCGAACGCTGATGACGTGCTCGCGATCGATGCGCGCGCCGAACATGTCGCCGACACGACGCTGGTACGTGATGCGCTTAGCCTGTCGAACTTGCGCGTGCAGCAGTCCGACGTGCATGCACTGGAGCCGGCCAAGCTCGGCCAGTTCGATCTCGTGCTGATGCTCGGGCTGATCTATCACCTGGAAAACCCGATCGGCGCGCTGCGCCAGGCGCATGCATTGACGCGCCAGGCCTGCGTTGTCGAAACGCAGATTGTGCCCGGCATGAGCGGCATGGTCGACTACGGCAGTTATCGTTTCGTACGCCCTCTCAAGGGTTCGTTCGGCATCATCGACGAAACCGACGACACCCACGGCCCCGAGGCCAGCACGACCGGGATCTGCCTGGTGCCCAGTCTCGAAGCACTGATCTGGATCATGCGCAAGATCGGGTTTGCGCGCGTCGACGTGATTGCCCCACCCGCCGATGCCTATGAGCAGTTGCTGCACGGCAAACGCGTGATGGTGGTGGGCTACGTCGACTAGCTAGCCGCGACACCCGCAAGACGCGTGCACGCATATTCTTCGCGTGTCTCAATTTGCGATGCAATGTCGTTTGTGTGTGCACCACCCGTCTCCCGGGTAACGGAGTTGTACACATGCCTGATCATCGCGTTCTGCACGCACTCGCGTGTTGCGCTGTCCTGCCTTTGCTCGTTCTCGCACGACCCGGTGCCGCCGCGATCACGATTGATCTTTCCTACGTGGACCAGCAGTCGGTGGAATTCCAGCTTTTCAAGGGGTTCGTCGACGAAGCCGTCGCCGGCCACCCGGACTACGGCTTCAGCGCGGCAGACGCGGCCTACATGTACAAGATCACGGGCCAGGCACAGTACGCGACGCTCGCCGTGCAAACGGTCGATGCCCAGGTAAACGACGCCGAAGCCGTCATCGCCGGCGGTGCCGAACCGGACATCGCGCGAGATCAGTATCTATATTCGGGCGGAATGATCGAGGATGTCGCGCTGACCTACGACTGGTGTGCCAGTTTCGTCTCGCCCTCGCAACACACGCACTGGAACACCTATGCCGAGCAGACCGTCTGGAATATCTGGAACCACGACAACGCGGTGT
>JBDSFA010000145.1:0-4685 GCA_039919785.1 Dokdonella sp.
ATCACGGCCGAGGTGGAGACGTCGGACAGGAAGTGCTTGGCCAGATCGATCCGCGCGAGGATCACGTACACCGGGATTGCCAACAGCAGATTGCGCAGCCAGCGGATCGGGCACGCCGCGGCGAGCGGCAGCAGCAGGCCGAAGTAGAACGCGGAGTGACCGGACGGAAACGAGCCGCCGCCGACGAACCACGCGTGCGACCAGTCGCCGCTTTCGAACACTTGCTGTGGACGCAGGCGACCAAAATGATTCTTGCCCAGGATCATCGTTTCCAGTGTCGCCAGCTGCACGACACCGGCAGCGAGGAACGCGCGCGGCCAGCGCGCATCGCGCCGAACCGCAAGTCCAACCGCGCCGATGACCAGCGCACAGCAGCCGGCCAGCCAGAACCACAGGCTGATGCCGCTGATGACATCGAACCCGGCCAGTCCCCACGCGAACAGTGGCGACTGCTCGATGCCGCTGCTGTGCACCCACTCCGCCAGCGGCCGATCGACGCCGAGCAGGCCGATTGCGGCGAGCGACGCGAAGACGCCAGCGACCCAGGCAAGCAGGCGGCGATTCATCAATGATCTCCTCGGGGTTTGCGGTGAACATGGGTTGCGGCGGGCAGGCGCCCGGCGGCTTTATGGCATCATAGCGCGCACCCTTTCTCCACCTCTTCGCGCGCCCATGTCGACTGACGATGTGCTGCAGTCCCGCTGGGCAGGCGATGGAGATCGTGTCGAAAACGCGCGGGCACGCCGTCATGCCGCGCGGCCATCCGTGGCTTGAACCGAACAGCGAAGAGAGCAACAGCAATGCCAAGTACCGAAGGGCGTGGTCCACGCCAGATCCTGCGAGCCCTGAACTGGTCAATCAAGGGTCTGCGCGCGGCATGGAAACACGAAGCATCGTTTCGCCTGGAAGCCTATCTGTCCGCTGTGATGTTTCCGCTCGGTCTCTGGCTCGGGCACGGTCCGATCGAGAGAGCGCTGTTGTGCGGCAGCCTGTTGCTGGTCCTGTCGATGGAGCTGGCCAACTCTGCGGTCGAAGCGGTGGTCGACAAAGTCAGTCCAGAAATCCACGAGCTCGCCGGTCGCGCCAAGGACATGGGCTCGGCCGCTGTCTTGCTGCTCATGATCAATGTCGTGCTGTGCTGGGGACTGATACTCTCGGCGCGTTTCCTTTGAAAAGCGCGTTTCCTTTGAAAATCCTGTTGGAGCGACGGAAGCCGCGATGCTTGTGATATCCACGGCGTGCGCGGAAATATCGCGGCCCAAGCTTTCCCCAACGATGTCGAACGGAGCTCTCTCAGTTTGGATCTGATCACCGACCCGCAAACCTGGATTTCCCTGCTGACCCTGTCCACGCTCGAGATCGTGCTCGGCGTCGACAATCTCGTTTTCATTTCGATCGCCGTCAGCGAACTCCCGCCCAACCGGCGTTCCAGTGCGCGCCGCATCGGTCTCGCGTTCGCCTGCATCACGCGCCTGCTGCTGCTGTTCTCGCTCGCTCATCTGGCGCGCATGGACGATACGAGCGCCGGTCTGTTCCGCCTGTTTGGACAGGTCATCTCGATCCGCGACCTAGTGCTCATCGGCGGCGGCATCTTCCTCGTCGTCAAGGGGATTATGGAGATCTACGAGGCGATCACCCGGGAGCCGCAGCACAAGAACAGCGGCCGTGCCTCGGCGACGTTTGCGTTTGTGATTGCGCAAATCGCATTGATCGACATCGTGTTCTCGCTCGACTCGGTGATCACCGCGGTCGGCATGAGCAACATCCTGCCAGTGATGGTGGCCGCGATCATTCTCGCGGTGCTGGTGATGATCTTCATCGCAGACCCGATCGGTGACTTCATCGACCGCCATCCGACCATCAAGATGCTCGCGCTCGCGTTCATCATTCTGGTCGGCGTGGCTCTGCTGTGCGATGGCCTCGGCATCCACATCGCGCGCGGCTATCTGTATTTCGCGATGGCCTTCTCGGCCGCGGTCGAATCGCTGAACCTGCTCGAAAAGCGCCAGCGCCGCCGTCGCCACGAACGCGCGGGGCCGCCGTCGCTGTGACAGCGCCGACCTGAATCGCGCGTATCGCCCGATCTCAGCACCGCTTGCGCGCCGCCCGCGTCCACGCCACAGTAGCGCCGCTCCGGCGTTGGCCGGGTTGAAGGAGGCATCATGCACACGATCCGATTTCTTTCCCTGTTGCTGCTGGTCGCGATCCTCAGCGGCTGCGGCTACAACTCGATCCAGTCCAAGGACGAAGGCGTGAAGGGGGCCTGGTCCGAAGTCGTGAACCAGTACCAGCGCCGCGCCGACCTGGTGCCGAACCTGGTCAACACGGTCAAGGGTTACGCCACGCACGAAGAAGAAGTCTTTACCAAGGTCGCCGAAGCGCGCGCGCAGGTCGGCAAGATTGTGCTCAGCGCGGACGACCTCAACGACGAAGCCAAGCTGAAACAGTTCCAGGCCGCGCAAGGCGAATTGTCCAGCGCGCTGTCACGGCTGATGGCGGTGTCGGAGAACTACCCGACCCTGAAAGCCGATGGCCTGTTTCAGAACTTGCAGGCGCAACTTGAAGGTACCGAGAATCGCGTCACCGTCGCGCGCAACCGTTACATCACGGTCGTGCAGGAGTACAACACTTTCGTGCGCAGCTTCCCGCAGAACCTCACTGCGATGATGTTCGGCTACAAGACCAAGGCGAACTTCAGCGTCGAGAACGAAAAGCAGATCTCGACCGCGCCCACCGTCGACTTCAACAAGCCTGCGCCTGCGCAGCCGGCACCGCAGCAGCCGGCACACTGACGCCATGTGGGAGCGGCTTCAGCCGCGATGCTCTGTTCGGGTTGCAACAAAAAGCATCGCGGCTGTAGCCGCTCCAACAGGTCCGCTGCCATGAACATGACCGCGCGATTCCTCCTCACGCTGACGTTCGTCGCCGGTTGCGTCATCGCCGTCGCGGCGATTTCAGCTGAAGGAGACCCGCAGGCTATCCCTGCGCTGACCGCGCACGTGACCGATCTTACCGGCACGCTCGATGCGACGCAGAAGCTGACGCTCGAAGACCAGCTGACGACGCTCGAAAAATCCAAGGGCTCGCAGGTCGGCGTGTTGATGCTGCCGACGACGAACCCCGAAGACATTGCCACCTATGGCATTCGCGTCGCCGATGCGTGGAAGCTTGGCCGCAAGGGCACCGATGACGGCGTGATCGTGATCGTCGCGAAGGACGATCACCGTGTGCGCATCGAAGTCGGTCGCGGCCTCGAAGGCGCGATCCCGGATGCCGCTGCCGCACGCGTGATTCGCGAATACATTACGCCGCGCTTCCGCGCGAACGACTATTTCGGAGGCCTGCAGGACGCAACCGGTGCATTGACCAAGCTGATCAACGACGAGCCCTTGCCGCCGCCGCTCACCGAGGAGCCCGGCCGTGGTTCCGGCAACAGCAGCGACTTCGGTCCCGCCTTCATCCTTGGTTGGTTCGTCGCGCTGGCTCTGCGACGTGCGCTTGGCGGCATGCCGGTCGTTCCGCGTACGGGTCTTGTGGGTATCGGCGCTGCGCTTGCCGCGTGGTTCGTCAGCGGCTTCATTCCGATCTCGATCGGCATCGGCGTGCTTGGCATGCTGCTCGGCGTGCTTGGGGGTGGCAAGGGCGGCGGCTTCGCCAGCGGCGGCGGCTCCGGTGGATTCGGCGGCGGTGGCGGCGGCTGGAGCAGCGGTGGCGGTGGTGGATTCAGTGGCGGCGGCGGCGGTTTTTCCGGCGGCGGCGCCTCGGGGAGTTGGTGACCATGCGCCTGCTCAGACACGTATTCGACATTGCATCCGCGAAGCGATGCTTCCCGCCGACGACGCTCGACGCGATCCAGGCCGCGATCGCGAGCAGCGAACATCGCCATCTTGGCGAGATCGTGTTCGCTGTCGAAGGCAGCCTGCGCGCCGGCGCAATCATGCGCGGGATCAATGCACGCGCACGTGCGCACGAAGTTTTTGCACGCTTGCGCGTGTGGAACACCGAACTCAACTCCGGCGTGCTGGTCTACATCCTGCTCGCCGACCATGCGATCGAGATCATCGCCGACCGCGGCGTCGCGAAGAAGATTGACATCACCGAATGGCCCGTGATCTGCGCGCAAATGCAACAGCACTTCGTCAGCGCCGACTA
This sequence comes from Dokdonella sp., assembly GCA_039919785.1. Taxonomy (GTDB): domain Bacteria; phylum Pseudomonadota; class Gammaproteobacteria; order Xanthomonadales; family Rhodanobacteraceae; genus Dokdonella_A. Next base: position 4,153 of record JBDSFA010000145.1, read on the forward strand.
CGAACGCGGCGCGATCGCCGGCGTCGAGGCAATCGGCGAATTGCTCGCGCGGCATTTCCCCGCGAACGGGGAACGCAACGACGACGAGTTGCCGGATAGGCCAATGTTGTTGTGAGGCGATGACGTCGCCACCACCATTCCCACCTGAATCCCGCGGCCCTCAGGCACAGCCTTCGGGCGTTCATCGGCGCGCGGACCGGTGGTCCGCAAGCGCGCCTCTTCACCCCTTGAAGGGGAGGACTTCAAAGCAGCGAGCTTTAGCCCTCCCCTTCAAGGGGAGGGTTGGGTGGGGATGGTGTCGCTCGGTGTAGGTCCACGCCAGAGCATCGCGGCTGAAGCCGCTCCCACAGACAGCCGGGCCTGCGGCAATCTTCCCGTCGAGACTGGGCGTGGCGGGCCATCAAGCCCTCCCCTTCAAGGGGAGGGTTGGGTGGGGATGGTGTCGCGGGACGGGAACGATCACCCAACCATCGCATGTCCGACACACGCGACCCGTCGCACTTCAGTGATTCTTCGCTTGCGCGAGTGCCTTT
>JBDSFA010000106.1:0-3797 GCA_039919785.1 Dokdonella sp.
GTGCATCGCTTCGTGTTCCCCTCACCCGCCGCGCTATGCGCGTCGACCTCTCCCCGGCGGGGAGAGGTAAATACGGCATCCCTGATGCAAGCCCTTCCCCAAGAAGCCAGGGTTTGCTGCGGATGGTGCGCGTCCCTGTGCGTGACGCACATGGCGACGCGCTGCTCTTCTCCCTCTCCCCTCCGTGGAGAGGGTCGGGGTGAGGGGTCGTGTGCCGTGCATCGCTTCGTGTTCCCCTCACCCGCCGCGCTATGCGCGTCGACGTCTCCGCGGCGGGAGAGGTAACTACGGCATCGCTGATGCAAGCCCTTCCCCTCGAAGCCAGAGTTTGTTGCGGATGGTGCGCGTCCCTGTGGGAGCGGGTTCAGCCGCTCCGACAGACAGTTGCTCCCACAGACAACCGCTCCCGCAGACGCGCGTCAGGCGCCCTCGGCCGGCAGTACGCGACCTTCCGCTTCCGCCTGCAATGCGGCGCGGCGGATCTTGCCGGTATTCGTCTTCGGCAGCGAGGCGCGAAATTCGATCAGCCGCGGCACCATGAAATCCTCCAGCTGCGACAGGCAATGCGCAACGATATCGTGCGCCTGCAAATCGCACCCTTCAGTGATGACAACGATGGCTTTCAGCGCGCGCCCGAGTACTTCATCCGGCACACCGACCACGGCAGCCTCCTGGATGCCCGGCAACGCATAGAGCACATTCTCGACTTCCTTCGGGCTGACCTTCTCGCCACGCGACTTGATGATGTCGTCCTTGCGCCCGACGAAATAGCAGTAGCCCTCGGCGTCCATGCGGAACAGGTCGCCGGTGTGCAGCACGTTTTCCCACGCATAGCGCCCCGCCTTGAGTACCTTCGCGGTCGCTTCCTCGTTGCGCCAGTATCCTTGCATGACGTGACCGCCGCGCACGACAAGTTCACCGACCACGTTCGGCGCCACACGCGCGCCGGTATCGTCGGCGACCCAGACTTCGGTGCCGGGAATCGCGATACCGACGCTGTCCGGTCGCGTGGCCAGCTGCTCCGGTGGCAGGTACGTGCAACGCTTCGACTCGGTCATGCCATACATCGAGAACACGCGCGCCTGCGGAAACATCGCCTGCAACTTGAGGATGTGCGCGGGCGGCAGCGCGGCCGCCGTGTTGGTCAGGTAGCGCACACTCGCGGCCCAAGCCGGATCGAAATTGCGCAACTGCACTATCAGCGCCGCCATCGTCGGCACCAGCGGAAAGCCGGTGACGCCTTCGCTGGCCAGCATCGGCAGAATCTTCTGCGGGAACGCGAACGAGCGCTCGAGCACAAGGTTCGCGCCCATCTTCACGCACATCAGCAATTGATACAGGCCGTAGTCGAACGCAAGCGGCAGCACGCTGAGCACGACATCGCTGGCACGCGATTCCAGGTACGTCGTGATGGACGTGGTCGCGTGCTCGATGTTCTTGTGCGTCATCATGACGCCCTTGGGTTGCCCGGTCGAACCCGAGGTATAGACCAGCATCGCGAGGTCTATATCGAGACCGCGCGGCGCCGGCGGCAGGCGTGCCGGTGCGGCCGCCATGAACGCGTCGTAGTCGATCGTTGCGGGATCGGATTCGCCGTCGACGACGACAATCAGCCGCACGCTCGGCGCCTGCGCTGCGGCGCGCAAGGCCTGCGGCAGCAACGACGCCTGCGTTAACAACACCGAAGCCTCGCAATTGCCGAGCACGTAGGCAAGCTTGTGCGCCTTGGTGGTCGGATTGATCACACAGAAGATGCCGCCGGCGCGCAGCGTGCCGAAGATGCCGACCGCCGTCTCCATGCGATTGTCGAGGAACAGCACGCAGCGCTCGCCGTTTGCGAATGCGGCGCTATGGACGAGGGCCGCGGCGAAACGCTCGGCAGCGGCTTCAAACTCGGCGTAACTGATCCGCGCGTCGCGAGTGACGAGCGCCGTGCGCGAGCCATCGCGTTCGGCGGCGCTGCGCAGGTACTCCTCGCAACGGATCATTCCGCCAGCCCCGCCTCGGCGCGCTTGACCTCGATATAGCGCACCAGGCGATCCACGCCGTCGATGCTCTCCGGCACCACGTCCTCATCGTCGACGACGATACCGAACTCCCGCTCCAGCCAGGTCACCAGCGACAACACGCCGATCGAATCCATGATGCCGGCCTCGAACAGACTGCGCCCGCCGTCGATTTCAGTCGGCGGACCGGCGGGTGACGGGAACGTGTCGCGGATGAAGGCGCGCACACGGCTCTCGATGTTTTCCATGCGGACTAGGGCTCGGGTCGAAAAGCGGGTCCGCGCACGGGAGAAGCACCCGTGCCGGGGCATCAAGTTTGCCAGATGGCGCGGGTGGTGGCATGGCGGCCTACCCACACGGCGATTGCCGGGCCGAAGCGCCGCGCGCCCGCACCATCCAAGCCATTCGCGTCGACGGTTAGAAATTTGCAGCTCCGCGCACTAGCTCCCGACCAATTCAATAGCCTCCGCGCCGCAGAATTTCGTGCAAGCACAAATCGCGCGGGTGTCGTTTGTCGTTGACGCGAATGAATCGCGGCAACCACCCGACAGGAGCTTGCACGGTACGAATCGTCAAGCCGAAACGGCGCACGCGCATGTAACTTATCCAGCTCATTCGGCTGCGGCGGAATCCCGCCCGACTTGCCGCCGCCAACTCGGGGTGAGAGGATCGCGCAGGCACCCTCGCAACCTCCCACAAAGGCTGCGGGATTAGGTTGCAGGAATAGACGGCGCCAGGGGCGCAACCTGTTGATTTGTGTACGATGCCGCCTGCAACGAAACGCCGAGAACTCGGATTAGGCTGCGGGAATACATCTCACTTCGCAATCGAATAGTAGTTATACCTTCACAAACGAAGCTCTACTTTTGGCGTTGCTTCACGGGGCTTTCTGCGCGCGTTGCGCTCACCGCTTCGGTCGCATCACGGCACCTGCCGGTTTCTTGCGCAGCTTCCTCGGCACGTGAAGGCACTGGCCTTTGCGTCGGTTCGCTGGCAGTCTTTTGGTTTGGTAGTGGCGTCTCGGTTCTTGGTTGTTCCGGCATAACTACTCGTTCAACGCGACCGTCAAAGGTGGTCGCAAAATCCTGCGTCCGTAGCGGCGCGTTAACTCAAGCGTTAGGTGCTTCACAAACATTTCGTCAACTAGGAGGGGGAGATGGACGAGCAGGTGTTCTTCGATCAGGACGGCGTGAGCGTCTCAAACGCTCGGTTCATCGTAAACGGACAAACTTATGCCATGAGTGCAGTTACGTCAGTCAAACGTGCTGTCAACGAGCCATCGCGTGTTGGGCCCGTCTTCTTCGGCATAATTGGACTTCTCATTTGCCTTATCGGCAATACAACTGCGATAGTCATCGGACTTTTCACACTTGTATGTGCCATTGCCGTGGGTGCTCAACAAAAGCCTGAGTACATTGTTGTTCTAAGCACATCGTCAGGCGAGTCACAAGCTCTCAAGAGCGTTGACAGTTCATATGTTGAATCAGTAGTCAGTGCGTTAAACCACTCAATCATTCATCGCGGTTAAGCACCTAACATTTCGTTCAAGGCGGACGGCTACGCCGCCGCTTAACTCCAGCGTTATGCCCAATGAATATCAAGAATCTCGATCGCCCTGACTGGTTTGTCCTCATCGAGCAGTGGGTTGCGAGAGGCATGGGACAAACAGGTATAACGCTTGCCTTTCTTTCGGGAGCCCTAGCGTTCAAGCGTGGCGCAACATCTTCGAGCGAAGCTGAACTCCGTAAAGTTCTGGCCGATCTAATCGAGACTCCCGTTGATGGCTACGTA
>JBDSFA010000193.1:0-7161 GCA_039919785.1 Dokdonella sp.
CTCGCGATTGAGGCAGGCTTCCCAGCCGGCGTGCTGAATATCGTGCACGGCAGTGGTCCGCGCGTCGGTCAGGCACTGGTCGAACACGCGCACGTCAAGGCAATTTCATTTACCGGGAGCACGGCAACGGGCGCGGCAATCGCGACGGCCGCTGCGCCGCGATTCAAGAAACTCTCGCTGGAATTGGGTGGCAAGAATCCGGCGATCGTGTTCAATGATTTCGATTGCAGCGATGCAAACCTTGACACGATCGTGCGCTCAGGCTTTGCCAACCAGGGCGAGATCTGCCTGTGTGGTTCGCGTCTGCTGGTGCAGCGCTCGGTCTACGAGGATTTTCGCGAATGTTACCTCGACCGCGTGCGCGCGCTGCGCGTCGGCGATCCTGAAATCGCCACCACTGACATCGGCGCGCTGGTATCCAGGGCGCATCACGACAAGGTGATGGCATGCATCGAGCGCGCACGTGCAGAAGGTGGGCGCGTGTTGTGCGGTGGCGAATCGATCCGGCTCGACGGTCGCTGTGCCGACGGCTGGTTCGTCGCGCCGACGGTGATCGAGGGACTGGCGAACGACGCCGTGACGAACCAGCAGGAAATCTTCGGACCGGTGGTCAGCCTGATCCCGTTCGAGGACGAGGAAGAGGCGATTGCACTCGCAAATGCGACGGAATACGGCCTTGCCGCGTCACTATGGACGACCAACCTCGATCGCGCACACCGCGTCGCGGAGCGACTGGAATCGGGCATCGTCTGGATCAATTGCTGGCTGCAGCGCGATCTGCGTACTCCCTTCGGCGGCGTCAAGAATTCCGGTGTCGGCCGAGAAGGCGGCGTGGAGGCGCTGCGTTTCTTCACCGAACCCAAGAACGTCTGTATCCGATTGAGCTGAACGAGTACCCCGGATGTCCAAACTCGACTACCTTCTGCAACGAAACCGTGCCTGGTCCGAAGCGCTCAGTGCGCAAGATCCGCTGTTCTTCAAACGTCTGTCCGAGCAGCAGGCGCCAAAATACCTGTGGATCGGCTGCTCCGATTCGCGCGTGCCGGCGAACCAGATCATCGATATGGCACCCGGCGAAGTGTTCGTCCACCGCAATGTCGCGAACGTCGTCGTGCACACCGACCTGAATGCGTTGAGCACGATCCAGTTCGCCGTCGATGTGCTGAAGGTCGAGCACATCCTCGTCGTCGGCCACTACGGCTGCGGCGGCGTGCAGGCCGTACTGGAGGAAAAACGGCTCGGTCTGGTCGACAACTGGTTGCGCCACGTCGCCGATGTGAAGCACAAGCACGCCGGGGCGTTGGACCAGCTCGCTGACCCGCACGAACGGCATGCCAGACTGTGCGAACTCAACGTGATCGAGCAGGCCGTCAACGTGTGCCAGACCACGGTCGTGCAGGACGCCTGGGAGCGCGGGCAGGAGCTCAGCGTGCACGGCTGGATCTACAGCCTGCGTGATGGTCGCGTGCGTGACCTTGGCGTGGACGTGTCCGAAGCGGGCCACGTTGCCACCTCAGTCGCCGCCGCGCTGGATCGCATCGACGGGCCCGATCGCGCCTGGCATCAACCTGTCGAAACTTTCCCCCGCTCACGCTGAACGGACATCTCCCATGCGCATGAAACTTCTTGCCCTGCTTCTCTGCCTGCTCCCGCTGTGTGCCTGGGCAGTCGACGAACAACTGTCGCCGTACCAATGGCAGCAGCAGCAGAAAGCCGCCTTCGAGCAATCGGAAAGAGTTTACAAGGACGCGCTGAAGCGCAGCGGCCTTCTGGCGCAGTACAAGGCGATGCGCGATGTCTATCGCTCGGAGAAGAATCGCGCATTCCGCATCGTATTCGGCCAATACTTGAGCTGGTATCAGACCTTCGTTGGCGACTACGCAGGCGCGCACGATTCGTATTCGATCCGACAGCTGCCCTCGTCCGAGGATGCGTCGTCCCCGCTTTCCGGCGGCTATGCATCGAAGCCAGCACTCAACGCGATTGTCGAACTCGCCAAGGGGCGCAAGGCGATTTTCTTCAATGAGGCACACAACGTCCCGCTCACGCGCACGCTGACGATCGAGTTGCTGTCGAAATTGCGTGCCGAGGGCTACACCTACTTCGCCGCGGAGACCCTCTATTCGGCCGATACCGATCTGGCCAACCGCGGCTATCCGATTCCGCAGAGCGGCTTCTACACGATGGAGCCGATCGCGGCGGAAATGGTGCGTACCGCATTGCACCTCGGCTTCAAGGTCGTCGCCTACGAAAGTGAGAAGGAAGGCAACGGCGACGTGCGCGAGTACGATCAGGCGAAGAACCTGTATGAACGCATCATCAAGAAGGATCCAGACGCGCGCCTGGTCGTCAACGCCGGTTACGCGCACATCCAGGAAAACGGAAAATATCTCGGCGGCAAAAGCATGGCGCAGCATTTCCGCAAACTCAGCGGCATCGATCCGTTGACGGTCGAGCAGACCATGCTGATCGAACATCCGCCCGGCACCGAGAATCATCCCGACTACCACGCGGTCATCGATTCATTGCACCCGGCTGCGCCGATCGTGTTCGAAGACAAGGATGGCAAGCCATGGTCACTCAAGCCCAAGGCCTACGACGTCAGCGTGTTCTTCCCGCCCGATGAAATTCATGATGGGCGCCCGACCTGGCTGGATCTGGGTGGATTGCGCGTCGCGCATTTCATCAACGGCGCCGCGTGCCAGAACGTATATCCGTGCCTGGTCGAGGCGCGTTACACGAAGGAAGGTGATGATTCGATTCCGGCCGACCGCCTCGTACTCGACCCCATTGCCGGTGCCGACCGCCTGCAGGAGCGCCTGGTCCAGCGGCGTGCGGAAACGCATGGCTCGCTTTATCTTCGCCCAGGCACCTACCACATGATGGGGCAGGACACCGGAGGCCGTGTGCTGTTCCGCGAGGACATCACGGTCGCCGGGCCGAGAGAGCCTCAGGCCAACCGGGCGAAGACCGGTCAATGAGTGAACCGATCCGTACCGATGCCGCGCCGGCCCCGGTCGGCGCGTATCCGCACGCGCGCCGTGTCGGCGATCTTCTTTTCCTGTCGGGCGTTGGCCCCCGCCAACCCGGCTCGAACGCGATTCCCGGCAATGTGCTTGATGCCGACGGCAGACTGATCGCCTACGACATCGAGGCGCAGTGTCGCCAGGTGTTCGCCAATGTGCGCGCGGTGCTGCACGCGAGCGGCGCGCGCTGGGAAGACCTCGCCGACGTGACCGTGTTCCTGACCGACATGGCGCGCGACTTCGCGGCCTACAACCGAATCTACGCCGAACATTTTCGCGATCCTGCGACCGCGCCTTGCCGCACCACGCTCGGCATTACCGCGCTGCCGACGCCGATTGCAATCGAGTTAAAATGCATCGCCTGGATCGGTGAAGCAACCAATTCAATGTAGGCTGCTCGTCTTCCGGAGCATCACCCCGACCTGCTCGTGACGCGACCGCGCAAACGCACTCCTCGTCCACGACCGTTCCGCACTACACTTCATGCTTCCTTCTGGCCGACGTGGAAGCGAAAGCAATGCTGCCTGCACCCTTCAATCTAGCCAGCTGGATCGACGAACACCGCCATCTGCTGAAGCCGCCGGTCGGCAACAAATGCATCATCGCCGACGACTTCATCATCATGATCGTTGGCGGACCGAATGCGCGCACCGATTTCCACCACGACGAGGGTGCCGAATTCTTCCATCAACTCAAAGGCGAGATGGTGCTGAGGATCCAGGAGGACGGCCGCGTGCGCGACATCCCGATCCGCGCCGGCGAAGTGTTCTATCTGCCGCCTCGCGTCTTGCATTCACCGCAGCGCGCGCCCAATTCGGTCGGCCTCGTCATCGAGCGCCGCCGGCTCGTACAGGAACTGGACGGCCTGCTCTGGTTCTGCGAACGATGCAACCACAAGCTCTACGAAGAATTTTTCCACCTGCACGACATCGAAACGGATTTTCTGCGCGTGTTCGATCATTTCTACGGCTCGCTCGCTGCACGCACCTGCGCATCCTGCGGCCATCTCAATCCAGCGCCGGATCGCTACGTTCGACCCGCGGGATGAACGTTCGGCCTACGCTGATCATCGCTGCCATCGAAGCCGCATGTTCAGCAGCCTGATCGAACTGAAACCGCGTGACGTGCCGTTGCGCGTCGCGTTGCGCAACACCCTCGCAATCGTCGTGCCGCTCGCCTTGTCGATTCCAAGCGACCATACGGGCATCGGCCTGGGTATCGCCGTCGGCGCCTTGAACACGATGTTCATCGATCAGCCGGGTCCGTACCGGTTGCGCATGCAACGCATGCTGCTCGCGGCGATCGCTTCTGGATTGTCAGCGTATGCGGGTTTTCTGCTCGGGGCGAGCACACTGCTATTGGCGCTCGCTGCCCTGCTCGTTGGCATCGGCGGTGGCTTGCTCGTCGCGCTCGGGCCGAATGCCGGACGCGCCGGGCTGGTGTGCATGATCCTGCTGGTCATTTGCGGCGCGAATCCGCGCGATCCCGTTTCGGCACTCGGCCCCGCCGCGCTGTTCCTGACCGGCGGCCTGCTGCAGATGCTGGTCGCCATTGCAGCGTGGCCGTTGCAACGCTATCGCCCCGAACGTCATGCGCTCGCGGAAATATTCCATCAACTTGCAGCAAGCGCGCGCCAGCACGCCGACGTCCACAGCGCGCCACCGGTGACGCAGGCACTGGTCGATGTCGAGAACCTGCTGCACGGTGTGCATCGCGCGCGCGGCGCCGCCATGGAATCGTTTCGCGTACTCGCCGAGATTGTCGAACGGATACGCCTGGAACTGCTTTCGCTCAACGACCTCGAAGACGCGCTCGCAGACGGCGACACGAAGCACACCATCAAGCGCCTGTTTGAATACACAGCACGTGCGCTCGACGCAATCGGCAGCGCGCTCGAGCGTGGCGTCACGCCACTTGCCGCTGCGGCGGCGATCGAAAGTTTCGATGCCGTGCTCGACGCATTGCGTGAGACGCCGAATGAAGAAACCGCACGACGCTTGCTGCCCATCGTGCGTGCGCGCGCCGATGGCCTCGGCGCCCAGTTGCGTGCCGCCACGCGCAATGCAGACTTTGCCGGCAGCCTCGGCGAACTGCGCGCTGAAGCGGCTGAAGAGCGCCTGCCGCCGGCGCTCCGCCCCGGCAACGCACTGCAGACTTTGCGCGCGAACTGCAGTTTGTCGTCCGTCGCGTTCCGCCATGCACTGCGCTGCGGCGTTTGCCTGGCACTGGCCATCGTGGGCGAACGCTCCGCCGGTATAGCGCATGGCTACTGGATACCGATGACCGCCGCAATCGTGCTCAAGCCCGACTTCGCTGGCACATTTCGCTTTGGCCTGCTGCGCGTGGTCGGAACGATGTTCGGCCTGGTCTTCGCAACCGCGCTGATCCAGTACGCGTTCGGCGGCGTGTGGGAGCGCGTCGTCCTGGTCGGCCTGTTTGCCTTTGGCTTTCGCCTGTTGACCACGGTGCACTACGGCATCGGCGTCACCCTGCTGACCGGTCTGGTCGTGCTGCTGTTTTCATTCGAGGGCGTGGCTCCGGCCGAAATGCTGCCTGCGCGCGGTATCGCGACCGCGATCGGCAGCGCGCTTGCCCTGCTTGCGTATCTGGTCTGGCCGACCTGGGAGAGGCTGCGTGTGCGTCCTGCATTGGCTGCGATGATCGATTCCTACCGCTTGTATTTCATTGCGCTGTTGCACGGTCCCGAGGCGCGGCGCATCGAAGCGCGCACGGTTGCGCGTGCTGCACGAACAAATGCGCAGGCATCGCTCGAACGTCTGCGCGGCGAGCCTCGCAGCGAGCGCGCATTGACGTCCCTGGCGGAAGGCGTCTTCGCAAATGCAAACCGCTTCATCCGGGCCGGCATGGCGCTCGAAGCAGTGCTGCTCGATGCGGATGCATTACCCGAACGTGAGCGCGTGCAGGCATTCGCCGCGCGTATCAGCGAAAGCCTCGCTGCGCTCGCGACGTGTCTGCGCGAACACACGCCGGCACCGGATGTCAGACACTTGCGTGAGGAGGAACGCGTGCTCGCAGAATGGTTCGTAGCAGCCGGTGAGGTGGATGCCGTAAGCATCGCAGCTGCGGTCTACGAGGCACTCGATCGCATGACCGACAGCATCGATACGCTGGCGTACCTCATGCGCAAGGCGGACACGAAGCTACATCCTTGAAATGATTTTGTACACGTCAGGCGCAATCGCGGCAGACGTCCGCACATTTCATGCGGGCGCGCGATCTCATAGTGCCATCCGTCGTGCTAGCCTCCGCGCCGGCGCGCCACGCGTGCCTCTGGGGAAATTTGATTTCGACGTACCGCGGTTACCGCGCACGGGCAGCATGCCGATGCCTGCGCGTGTGCTTTCCGCTGGGACACGTCGCGGCGCTTTCTCCCGACTCATCTAATTGTGGGAGAGACAACTTGATGACACGCATACCCCATGGCACGGTTGTGAAACGCCGTTCCGAAACCCTCTTGCTTCGATTGCTGCTGGCCCTGAGTCTGCTCGTCATCGCCTCGTTCGCGCACGCGTTGCAGCCGGTGACAGCGGAACAACAGGGCGCGCGCTCGAAACTTTCGCATTTCTTCATCGCCAGCGATCTGGACGTGCAGCCGGAACTTGAGCAGACCACGACTCTGACAACTGCCGATGGGCAGCATGCGGGCGTGGCGAAATTCCTGCAGCGCAATAGTGGCGATTGGGAAATGCGCTGGGATCGCCGCTCGGACCGTCCGAACCTGATCCAGGGCAGTGGCGTTGCGCTTATTCCGGGCCGCGGCAATTCGCTCTCGCTGTCGCAGCTGGGGTTTGCGGCGAACGAGACGATCGACATGGCCGTCGTCGAAACACGCCTCAAGGATTTCATCGACGCGAACAGTGATCTGCTCAAGACCAAGGGTCTGCAGTTCCGTCTCGATCCGAACAGCAGCATCGCCTATGGCAAGGACAATTCGCACTGGTTCGTCGAATTCACCCAGTACAAGGACGGCGTGCGCGTCGAAGGCGGGAACCTTTTCTTCCGTATCGCCGCAGGCAACATCATTCAATTCGGCGCGAACGAAGTCGCGCCTGTAGCGATCGATGTACAACCGGTTTCGACGCGTTCGAATGCGTTTGAACTCGCTTTGAGTGAA
>JBDSFA010000036.1:0-5235 GCA_039919785.1 Dokdonella sp.
GATGCGTCGTTCCAGGTGGATCGCATGCATGAGATCAGCGTCTACAAGCATTACGGGAACATGGCCTATTGGGAGAAAGAACAGACACCCGATGCGCCGCACGCAGTCGCTCCAAAGTAGACGTTGCAAAGAGCCACCCTTGCCTGATCTCGCGATGCGTTGAGTTATGGAATTCAGCGCGGTGAAGTGCGTCCGCGGGCTGGAAGCGAATCGCATTTAGGAAATTGCAGCCCTGTCGCTTTTTTGAGCACCTATGCAGCACTGTCACGATGCTCTCCCGACAAGCCGGACCCACTTCATCAAGAGGCGGGCGCGGTGGACGGCGCGATAGATGGGGTTGTTGAGGAATCAACGGCTGCCAACGACTGCGTTTTTCACGCCGGACAACGATGCGAGCAACACCCCATCACGCGCCTCTGCGCGCACAGGATAGAGAACCCACCATGCTACGCAACGTCAACGATCTCTACGGACTCAAGGTAGTTGCAACCAACGGCCCGATCGGCGAAATCAAGGATTGCTTTTTTGACGACCAGCGTTGGGCGATCCGCTTCTTCGTGGTCGAGACCGATCAGTCGCTTGGCGGCCGAAAGATCCTGATTCCACCCATTGCTGTCCACGAGCTCGATTGGGCCGCAAAGTTGCTGTCGATTTCGTTGACACGGGAACGGGTGAAGGCCAGCCCGGACGTCGACACCAGCAGACCGGTGTCGCGACAGCATGAATTGGAGCAGTTCAGCTTTTACGGCTATTCGCACCACGGGGACGACGCACAACTGTGGGGTGGCGGCCCACAATTCGGTATGAGCCCGGACAGTTACGAAAGCGTTGAGCTACCCACCGGGGAACGAACGCAGGCGGCCTATGTCGAAAGGCTCGCGAAACTGCATCGGGATCGAGGCGACGACCCGCATCTGCGCAGTTGCCGTGCAATCCAGCGGTATCACATCCACGCCACCGACGGTGACATCGGCCACGTCGAATCCCTGCTGCTGGACGACGAGGCATGGGCCATCCGCTACCTTGTTGTCGATACCAGCGACTGGTGGATGGGTCATCAGATGCTGGTTGCGCCGCCATGGATCGCCGATATCAGTTGGCTTGATGCCACGGTATCGGTCGATCTGACACGGCAGGCGGTCAAGGACGCGCCGACGTACGACGCCAAAGCCCTGCCGAGCCCGGAGCAGGAACGTGGACTGTTCGAACACTACGGCCACTCCGACCACGTCAACTTGGTTGCGGGGCCGCCGCTTGCCTGACGCCTTGTCCCTGCGTCCCCTGATCTGGTTCGCTTGCGGCACAGGTCCAGGAACGGCAGCGTTCGTTCCTGTCGAGAGGTCTCATCATGTTCACAACTGAATTGCCGCTGCCCGAATTGGCCTTTGTGGTCGGCACTCGATCACTGCTTGGCGCAGGTCTGGGCCTGCTGCTCGCCGAACGGGTCAGCGCGGATCAGCGCAGAGCCATCGGCTGGACCTTGGTTGCGATCGGAGTCGTGACCACGATTCCATTGGCGCGAATGGTGTTCAATCGTCGAAAGAACGTGCCCGGTTGAAGACGTCGCATGGCGCCGCACGATCGTTGGCGGCGCGTTCGCACGCGGGGAATGTCGCTCGCTCACAGGACGCTGTCGCTCGACGACGCCCGCGAAGAATTCCCGGCTGGGCTTCGCTATCAATCAGGTCGTTTTTCCTTTTCACACCCAGGCCGAGCGGCCTTGTGAAAACGTCGAAGACGACGGGTGTTCGAATAGCGGAGCGATCCAGATGAAAGGCGCGCTCACCGACGTTGCGAAAACCGAATGCGACGACGGCTTCGATCGTCGCCAGAACGGTCATGAACACGGCTCTTCCATCAGGCCTGAGTCCGTGAGGAAAGCGCTTCGTAGCCCGAGATGACGTCGAACAATTCTTCATCGATGGCCGCCTGGCGCTGGCTGTGCAACGTATTGCTCAAGGTCTCCAGCAGGTCCTTGATGTTCTTGTCGGCGCGCTCCATCGCCGCCAGGCGACTTGCGTTCTCGCTGGCCAGCGACTCTGCACACGCGCGAAACAGCGAGATGAACAAGTGCTCGCTGATCAAGGCGCGTAGTGTCGTGGTGCCATAACCCATGACCTCCGGCAACAACTTCGTCGGCCAGAGTTCCGCTTCGACGCGTTTCTGCCACTGGGCATCCAGCGGCAGCAGTCGCTGGCTGACAGGCTCGTAGAGCGAACCTGATTGCGGGCGATTGTGAAAGACGTAAACAGGCTCGTAACCGTTGGCCTCACGATGTGCTTCGCTGTCAATCTGGATCTGGCTGACCAGCTGCGCGATCGCTTCAATGGCGTTGGGAAGTGCGTAGTGGCCGACGACCGTCAACCCTGCATCCGCCACCCGCATCTGGACGCGTTCCCCAATTGCCCAGACCTGCGGCTTGCCGGGTAGAGCCGCCAATACCTTGATGGCATGATCAGCAACCACATCGTTGAACCGCCCGACCAGGCCCTGATCTGACCCGAAGATGATGGCACCGACCTTGGCGGCGCCCGCGGAGCGCGCCTGCGGCGACTCGAGTGCCATGCCTTGCATGGATCGAAAGCACTGTCCGAGACCTGTCAGTACCGTGTGATCGTAGTCAGCCAGTGCACGGACGGATTGTTCGTATTGCCCGATGTTCGACGCCGCCATCGCCTTCATGGTGCGAACCACGCCTTGTAAATCCTGAGCGCTGGAAATCTTGCGATGCAGGTTGACCAGCGAGTCGCTCATGACTTGTCCGGCGGTTTGTCATCGCTCGCGTCCGCAAACGGAATCAGCGCCGTTCGCACGATATTGACGATCACCTTGCGGTCTTCGTCGTTGAGTTTGTCCTCACTGCTGAATCGATCGCGCAACGCCTGCGGAATCGTCGCGGTTGCGGCGCGCACTGCCGCTTCAGCCTCACTCATGCGCTCCAGTGCAACGGAGGCAAACAGTTTCTCGCTCAAAGCCAGCAAGACGACGATTTGCTCGGCGACTGAAATGGGCGAAAACTGCGGCTGCTTGAGGCAGGCGCGAATTCGTTGTCCGTGATCAATGACCTGGCGTGAAGCCTCGTCCAGGCGAGCGCCGAAGCGCGAGAACGTTTCGAGCTCTTCAAATTGCGCGTAGGCCAGCTTGAGGTTGCCTGCCACTGCACGGTAGCTGCCATGTTGTGCCTTCCCTCCCACCCGTGAAACCGATTGCCCCACATCGACGGCTGGCAGTACTCCCAACTCGAACAAAGCGGGCGACAGATAGATCTGCCCATCGGTGATGGAAATCAGGTTGGTCGGGATATAGGCAGAGATGTCCTGTGCTTCGGTCTCGATCACCGGCAACGCGGTCAACGAACCACCGCCACGCTCCTTGCACAAATGTGTGGCGCGTTCCAGCAGGCGTGAATGGATGTAGAAGATGTCACCAGGAAACGCTTCGCGCCCCGGCGGGCGGCGCAAGAGCAACGACAGCTCACGGTAGGCTCGCGCGTGTTGGGTAAGGTCGTCATAGACGATGAGCACGTCACGACCGGCCTCCATGAAATACTCGGCGATACTGGTCGCCGCATACGGAGCGATGTAGGCCAGACCTGGTGGCTGATTGCCTTCGGTGACAACGACGACGGTGTAGGCCATGGCTCCGTTGTCGCGCAACGTTGCCACCACTTTGGCTACCGCCGACGCACGCTGACCGATCGCGCAGTACACACACACGACATTCTTGTCGCGCTGGTTGAGGATGGTATCGATGGCAATGGCGGTCTTGCCCGTCTGGCGATCGCCAAGGATCAGTTCGCGCTGTCCACGCCCGATCGGAATAAGGGCATCGATGACTTTCAAGCCGGTTTGCAGCGGCACGGTCACTGGCGCCCGGTCCATGATGGCTGCCGCTGGCCGCTCAATCGGCAGGCGCTGCGTGGTAACCACCGCTTCCTTGCCGTCGAGCGCACGGCCCAGCGGATCAATGACACGTCCCAACAGGGTTTCGCCGACGGCGACGTCCATCACGCGCCCGGTGCGCACGACTTCGTCGCCGGCATGCAGATTCCAGTATTCGCCCAGCAACACGACGCCCAGCTCGTCTGCATCGACATTGAAGGCGATGCCATAGGTGCCGCCGGGAAAGCGCAGCAATTCGTCGTAACCCGCGCTGGGCAAACCACTCACTTGCGCAACGCCGGTCGCCACGTGCGAAATCGTGCCCACTTCGCGTGGCACGAGCTGCGGCGCAAATGCATCACGTGTCTCGCTGATCGCATCGAAGACGCGATCCAGCACAACGTGCAGATTGGTCGGCACAGAGTTCATTTTTCGACCGGTGCCGCAGCCGGGGCAGACGCTGGTTCTTTGGAGACAGATACAGCGGAAGCTTTGTCCGCTTGATCGCCTTCTTCGGCAGGCGCCAGTACCTTGGTTACTTCCTCTTCCAGCGCGTCCAAGTAGTGACTGATATTCCAATCAAGCTTTTGCCCACCGATGCTGAGTTCAACGCCGCACGCGGTCTCGGGCGTCACCTCGAAGCGAAGCGGCGCTGTCACCTGCAAGACTTCGTTGAATGTGGTTTGCACCGATTCCCGTTGTGTCGGCGCCACTACAAAGGCACTGCGTATGACGGCACCTTCAGGCGCTGCCTTCAACGCATCACCAAGCACCGCTTTGGCGGCTCCCGACAGCGCCCTCAATCGCGCCACGAACACGTCGATGATGTGCGCCTCCAGGTCCTGCGAGGCGAGATCTGCCAAGGCCTTTTTCGACAGCGCGAAAACTTCGTGTCTGGCCTTGTCGGCAACCGCTTGATGCGCCTGTTGTGTCTCGGCAGCCAAGGCCACCTTGCCTTCTGCGCTCAGTTTGTCGGCCGCCTGATGGGCTTCATCGGTGAGGCGTTTGGCCTCGTTTTGTGCATCATGGGTCGCCTTGCTCAGCAACGCATTGCGTTCCTTGTCAAAGGCATCACTCTTGCCTTGATAGTTCACCCGATCCGCTTCGGCTTGCGCCTGCTTGGCGGTGGCATCGGCAATCTGATCGGCAATGCGCTTTTCGCGCGCATCGATGGCATCGAGCACCGGCTTGTACAGAAAGCGCTTCATCAACCACACCAGGATGAGAAAATTCAGCGCTTGCGCAGCGACGGTGAACCAGTCGATCAACATGGTTCACTTCCCCGCGACGTGGGCGATGGCCGCGTTCCAGAACGGATTGGCAAAGATCAGGATCATCGAGACCACGAAGCAGT
>JBDSFA010000362.1:0-2847 GCA_039919785.1 Dokdonella sp.
GCATTGACCGCGCTGACGCGGCCGCGCATCGCGTCGGGTGTCTCCAGCTGCACCAGTGCACCGCGGATGACCATGCTGACCATATCGAACGCGCCGAGCGCGAACAGTGCGGCAAGCGACAGCCACAGCGTGGTGGAGAGTGCGAACACGAGCGTCGCGACACCGAACGCGGCGACCGAAGCAAACATGATTGGACCAACGCGGTTCTGCAGCGCATGCCGCGCGAGCAGGATCGACATCGCGAGTGCGCCAACGGCCGGGGCCGCACGCAGCAACCCAAGCCCCCATGGCCCCGTGTGCAGGATGTCACGCGCGAAGATCGGCAGCAGTGCGGTCGCGCCTCCAAGCAGCACAGCGAACAGATCGAGCGAGATCACGCCGAACACCACCGGGCGCGCGCGGATGAAGGAAACCCCCGCGAACACGGTGCGCAGGGTCGCCGGTTCGCGCCGTGGCGGCACGTGGTCGTAGCGCAACATTGTCATCGCCGCGATCGCGGCGAGGTAGAGCAGCGCCGAGCCACCGTAGACGGCACCTGGACCGAGCACATAAAGGAAACCGCCGAGCGCAGGACCGGCAATCATCGCCACTTGCGAGGCGGACGCGCTCGCCGCCATTGCCTGCGGCAGCAGGCGCTCCGGCACCAGCCCCGGCACCATCGCCTGCATAGGCGGGAACTCGAACGCCTTTGCGATGCTGATGACGAAGACGAGCGCGAGGATACGTGTTTCGTCGAGCACGCCGAAGAAGCTGCCGGCGGTCAACAGTGCAATCGCAATCCATTCGAGCATCTGGCACAGCACCACCACGCGTCGGCGCTCAAACTGGTCGGCAATGTGTCCCGCCGGTAGTGCGAACAGAACCGATGGTATGAATTGGGCGAGACCGATCAGGCCGAGATCAAGCGCGCGTCCGGTCATCGCGTAGATCTGCCAGCCGACCGCGACCGACAACATCTGGAAGCCGAAGCCGGAAGCGATGCGCGCGATCCAGAACTGCACGAACGCAGGCTGCTGGCGCAGTACGCCGGAGGACGCGGAAACGGACATGCGAAACCGTGGCGATGAATACAAGCATCGAGCGTACCTGCATCGACCCGCCACGCGCCATGGCTTGATGCGAGCGCCGCGGCCACACGCACCGACGGTGCTGAGCACGGACCACGGCCTTGTGCAAGCATTGCTGGTGCAGCCCTTCTTGCTACCATGGCTGCGCAGGCCGCGTATGCGGCCTTTCGTTTTTTCGCACAGCAGGAACCGATCGAACGCATGTTGATGAGCATCGAACAACGCATCGCCGCGGATATCGCCGCACAGCCCGCGCAAGTCAGGGCGGCCGTGGATCTGCTAGACGGCGGCGCAACCGTGCCGTTCATCGCGCGCTATCGCAAGGAAGTCACCGGCGGCCTCGACGACACCCAGCTGCGAATGCTGGAAGAGCGATTGGGTTACCTGCGCGAACTCGAAGATCGTCGCAGCACGATCCTCGAAAGCATCGCCGAACAAGGCAAGCTCGATGAAGTTTTGAAAGCACAGATCCTCGGCGCGCAGACGAAGGCGCGGCTGGAGGATTTGTATCTGCCGTACAAGCCCAAGCGTCGCACCAAGGCGCAGATTGCGCGCGAAGCGGGCCTCGAACCGCTGGCGCTTGGCTTGCGCGACGACCCAACGATTGCGCCCGAACAACGTGCAGCACCTTTCGTCGACGAAGCGAAAGGCGTGCCCGACATCAAGGCCGCGCTCGATGGCGCGCGCCAGATCCTGATGGAATCGATCGCCGAAAATGCGACGCTGGTGGGCGAGCTGCGTGATTCTGTGTGGTCCAAAGGACAGATTCGCGCGAAGATCATCGAAGGCAAGGAACACGAAGGCGCGAAGTTCCGCGACTATTTCGATCATGCCGAGGCAATCGCGAAGATCCCTTCGCACCGTTTGCTCGCGTTGATGCGCGCGCGCAACGAGGGTGTGCTCGCGCTCGAACTCAGTCCGACGATCGAGCCGGAGCAAGGCCATGCCGAAGCCGAAGGCCGCGTCGCCGTGCATGCCGGGATCGCGGCGCGTGGTCGCTCTGCGGATGCGTGGCTGCTGGAAACCTGCCGTCTCACCTGGCGCGTGAAGCTGCATCTGTCGTTGATGCTCGATCTGTTTTCGCGCGCGCGCGAAACCGCAGAAGAAGAAGCAATTCGCGTCTTCGGCGACAATCTCAAGGACCTGATGCTGGCCGCGCCGGCCGGCCCCAAGGCGGTGATGGGTCTCGACCCCGGCATCCGCACCGGCGTGAAGGTCGCGGTGGTCGATGCGACCGGCAAGCTGCTGGCGACGTCGACGGTGTATCCGCATGAGCCGCGCAAGCAGTGGGATCAATCGCTCGCCGAACTCGGTGCGCTGTGCATGCGCCACAACGTCGCGTTGATCGCCATCGGCAACGGCACCGCATCGCGCGAGACCGACAAGCTCGCCGGCGAGATGATGAAGAAGCTCGCCAATCCGAAGCTCGCGAAGATCGTGGTCAGTGAGGCGGGCGCATCGGTGTATTCCGCGTCGGAACTGGCAGCGAAGGAATTCCCGGAGCTTGATGTCTCGCTGCGCGGCGCGGTGTCCATCGCGCGCCGGCTGCAGGATCCACTCGCAGAACTCGTGAAGATCGAACCGAAGGCAATCGGCGTGGGTCAATACCAGCACGATGTGAACCAGTCCAGGCTCGCTCGTGCGCTCGATGCACGCGTCGAGGATTGCGTGAATGCGGTGGGTGTCGACGCGAACACGGCGTCGGCGCCGTTGCTTGCGCGCGTCGCGGGACTGTCGACCGCGGTCGCCGAAAATATCGTCAAATACCGGGATGAGCACG
>JBDSFA010000274.1:0-6484 GCA_039919785.1 Dokdonella sp.
GGTATCGCGCGTTCTACAAGGTTTAGGTGGCCTACCGCGTGCAACCCGGCAACCAAGGCTTTTCCATCTTGATGTCAGCATGCAAAAGAAGGCTCCGCTTGACCGTCGGGGCTCACGAGGACCATGCGGACTACCCACGGCAAGCAGTAAATCGTTAAAATGTGTTCTGATTCACGCTTTCATCGGAGGATACATGCCATGCAATGCTCATTCCGGCTACTTGTCATCGGGTTTCTGCTTCTCCTGACAGCATGTGCAACAACCACCAAGGTGAACTCCGCTCCCACGATCAACCCCGAAGCACAGGCGGTCAGCGTCTATCACATCGGCGTCGACGACATCCTGCAGGTCTCCGTATGGCATAACCCGGATCTGGACGTCAAAGTACCGGTCCGACCCGACGGCATGATTTCGGTGCCCTTGATCGGCGACGTCGAAGCGGGTGGCAAGACGCCGACCGAAGTCTCGACTGACATCGCGCAAAAGCTCAAAACCTTTGTGCGCGACCCGCAGGTTGCGGTGATCCTGACCGAACTGCGTAGCCACGAGTATCTTTCGCGAGTGCGCGTGACCGGCGCCGTGCGCCAGCCGATTTCGGTTCCCTATCGCCAGGGCATGACCGTGCTCGATGCGGTGCTCGCGGCGGGCGGAACCACCGAGTTCGCGGCGCCCGATCGCACCGAGCTATATCGCAAGGCTGGTGACTCGACCAAGGCCTACGCGGTGCGCCTGGATGAAATCCTGCAAAAAGGTGATCTGAGCACGAATTATCCAGCGCAGCCGGGTGACGTGATCACGGTGCCCGAGCGGGCATTTTGATCGGATCGAAGGTCGGAACATGAGCGGCAATCTGGCATCTCCGAGCGAGCTCGTACCCATCATCTTCACGCAAGCGCGGCGACACGTGCTGGCGCTGACGCTCATGTTCGTCGCGATCGCGTTGGCAGGGTTGGTTTGTGGACTGCTCTGGCCAAAGAACTATTCCTCGTCTACGACCATCCTCGCGCAGAAGAGCGACATCATTCAGCCGCTGCTCGAAGGGCGGGCGGTCGCAACGGGAACGGCCGATCGTACCAACATCGCCAAGCAGGTGATCTACAGTCGCGCCATTCTCGACGATATCCTGGTGACCGGCGGCTGGGATGCTGCGAAGCTTGACCCGTTTCAGCAGGACCGGCTGCGCGAAGGCATCAAGGCGCGCACGCAGATCACCAGCCCGCATGAAAACTTGATCCATATCGCGTATCGCGATACCGACCCCAATCGCGCTCTCAAGGTGACCGAACGCCTCGCCGATCTCTTCATCAAGGAGAGCCTGGCTGCGAAGGAAACGGAGAGCCGCGAAGCCTACGAATTCATCGACAGCCAGGTCGAGGCGTACCACCACAAGCTGACCGACGCCGAGGAAAATCTGAAGAAATACCGTGGCGAAAACGTGGATGCGCATCCGGGCAGCGAGGCCGATACGAACAGCCGCATCAGCGTGCTGCGTTCCGCCGTCGAGCAGGCGCGCATGAACGTCATGGAGCTTCATTCGACCGAATCGGCGTTGACCTCGCAGCTCTCCGGTGAATCGGAAGTCACCGCCGTGCAGACGCGTTCGGGCGTCTACCGTGCGCAGATGGCGGATCTGCAGGCGCAGCTGGAAAAATTGTTGCTGAACTACACCGAGCAGTATCCGGACGTGGTACGCCTGCGTCACCAGATCGCCGACCTGCGCCAACAGCTGGAGGCAGAAGACCAGCGCAAGCAGCAGGCGAAAAACTCGGGCACCGCCACCGCGATCGATCAGAACTCGCAGTTCAATCCACTCTATACGGAACTGCGCAGCAAGGCCGCCGACGTGCGTCGCCAGATTGCCGCCAACGAATCGCGCATGAGCGCGACCGAGTCGCTGCTCAACGGCGAACTGGATCGCAGTCGTCGGATTGCCGCTTCAGAAAGTGCGTTGGCCGAATTGACGCGCGACTACGACGTGAATCGCGAAATTTATCAGGACCTGTTGAAGCGACGCGAGAATGCGCGCGTGTCAATGAATCTGGATGCTGCGGGACGTGGTCTTACGTTCCGCATCCAGGAGCCGGCGGCAAAGCCGTTGCGGCCGGCTGGGCTCAGCACGATCCACTTCGCGGCGGCGGGCCTTGGGCTTGGTCTCGTGCTGCCACTCGGCCTTTTGTTTCTGGTTGCGCGCTTTGACACCCGCTTGCGCTCGGTAGAGGAGCTTGAGCGCATCGCAGGCGTGCCGGTGCTTGCATCCGTGCCTGCGTATGCGACGCGCAGGGAACGTCGCGGCGAAACCGCGCGGATCGTTTTTTCGGCCCTCCTGCTGCTCGCAACCATGGCCGCATTTGCGCTCACTTACTGGTATCGACTGACGCGATGACGAATACGCTTCCCGACAGCAACGAGACTCCGGACGGCGGTCCGTTGGCGACATCGGCCGACCTTGCCTTCCGCACGAATGCGAGTCGTTCGATCGCGCGTATCGTCGAGCCACGCACCCTGCCGGCGCGCATCCTCGAAGACCGGCGCATGATTCATCAGGACGGCAGCGGTCGTGTGCAGGCTGACGCGTTCCGCGAGATCCGCACGCGTCTGCTCGCCCTCGGTGGAGCGGCGAATTTCGTGACCCTGGTCGCGTCGGTCAGTCACGGCTCGGGCGGCAGTTTCGTCGCACGCAATCTCGCTGCTGCCTTCGCGTTCGACGAAGCGAAGACGGCATTGCTCATCGACTGCGATGTGCGCAACCCGACCCAACACGACGCGCTGGGCGTCAATCCTGCCAATGGCGGAATGATCGACTATCTCGAACATCCCTCGCTCGGCGTGGAAAAAATTCTTTACCACACCGGCATTCCGCGCCTGCGCTTGATGCCGGCTGGCCGGCAGCGTGAAATGAGCGCCGAGTATTTTTCTTCGTTCCGCATGCGGGCCGTGCTCGACTCCTTGCGCAGCCGCTATTCGGACCGCTACCTGTTTCTGGATGGCCCTGCGGTGAACAGTTCGCCCGATACGCGCATTCTCGCGGACCTCGTGGATCTCATCGTGCTGGTCGTCGGTTATGGCCGCGACACACCGCAGGCAGTGACCAAGGCCATCGCGAATTTCGACCCGGCGAAATTGGCCGGGGTGGTTTTCAACCACGCGCCCTGAAGACGGCATGCAGGCTCTGGTCGCGATGCCATGCAAGCACAATGGCGCAGACCAGCAGGCCGAAAAGCCGGGGCATGGACGGCAGGATCGATCTGCGGACACGCAGGCCGCAGGGATCGGGCAACACGACGGCGCGCAGGGTTTGATCGCCGTTTCACCACAGGCAAGGGGAGTGTTATGGCGTTCCGGACTTCGCATGCATGGACCCTGTGTCTGTTCTCGATGTTCTGCTCGAGCGCGCAGTGCGTGCAGATCGAGTACGTCGCCGGTATCGGCGTCGAGCACAACGACAACATCAACCTCAGCGAAACCGCTGCCGTCGGCGACACCATCTTGAAACCGACGCTGGCTTTTACGCTCAATCAAAGCGGCTCGGAGATACAGGCAGCGGCAAACGGTATTTTCGAGTATCGGGATTTCCTGCAAGGTCACTTTGGCGACGATTTCCTCGGCCAGCTCAACGGCCGAATGAACTGGTCGGCCATTCCGGGGCGGCTCAATTTCGGGATCGAGGACTATCTGGGCGTACAGCCCATCAACCAACTCGCACCCGACGCGCCGGGCAACCAGCAGCAGACCAACGTGTTTGCGCTGGGCCCTACCCTGAATTTCCGCCTCGGACCTACCGTCCGCGGCCAGGCCGAATTGCGCTACACCAACAGTTACGCGGAAGAGACCGACCAGTTCAATTCCGACCGTGTCAGTGGCGCGTTGCGCGCGCTCAAGGATCTGAGCGCGGCGAGCACACTGTCCGCCAACCTCATCGACGAACGGATTCGCTTCCGCGATTCGGATATCGTCCCGAACTACAGCCGCTACAGCGCGTTCGGCCGCTACACGCGGAACGGGTCGCGATTCGATCTGACGACCGATTTCGGTTATTCGTGGATCAACTTTTCGGGCAATGCGCTCGTCGCGCAGGACCGCAACGACGCCCTCGCGCGCGCAGCCCTTGACTGGCACCTGTCCGACCGCAGCACCCTGACCATCGATGTCGCCCATCAGCTTTCCGACGCCGCGTCGCGTCTGCTGACCGGCAGCACGATCGGAACCGAAACCGGCAATCCGATCCCGGCACAGATCACCACTGGCAGCGCGACGACGACGTCCGCACCGTATCTGGAGAACCGCGTCGACTTCGGCTATGCCTATCGCGGCCCACGCGCCTCGTTCACGCTGGCTCCCTATTTCCGCAAGCTCGACTACGGCGCAGCAAGCGATAGCGCCGACCTCGCCGATCCCTCGGGTCAGTCGATCAACCAGACGGCGCGCGGCACCTCGATCACGGCATCCTGGCTACTGCGCCGGCTGCTCGGCGTCGGCGTGATCGCCAACGGCGAAAACCTGCGTTACGACGGGCTGTCGCGCGAGGACAAGACCTGGACCGTGCAGGCCTTCATGCGCGAGCAACTGACGCCGCACTGGAGCTGGCGCGCCGACCTCACCCGCTACGAACGCAACAGCAACGCCGCCGGCCAGAGCGCCAACCAGAATATCGTCTCCGTGCAGATCACCTACGCCCGCTGAGTGAACTTGCGCGACTATCTCCGCGCAGCTGTCACCGCGTTCGTCAACCCAGAGATTCCTGATGAAGCCCATTCTTGTCACCGGCGGCGCCGGATACATCGGCAGCCACGTCGCCAGGCAGCTCGCTGAGCGCGGCGAACGCGTGATCGTGCTCGACAATCTCAGCAGCGGCTTTCGTGAAGCGGTGCTGGATGCCGAACTCGTCGTCGGTGAAGTGGGTGATCGAGCCCTGGTCGATCGCATCCTTGGCGAACATGCGATTGATACGGTGATGCATTTCGCAGCACACACCGTCGTACCGGAATCGGTGCGTGATCCGCTCAAGTATTACGGCAACAACACCTGCGCCACGCGCAGCCTGCTCGCTGCGTGCTCGGCAGCCGACGTGCGCCATTTCGTATTTTCCTCGACCGCGGCCGTGTACGGCATGCCCGCGTCCGGCATCGCCGAGGAAGACACGCCGACCCAGCCGATCAATCCGTACGGATGGTCCAAGCTGATGAGCGAGACGATGCTGCGCGACCTGAGTTCTGCAAGCGCATTGCGCCACGTGATCCTGCGTTATTTCAACGTCGCCGGCTGCGATCTGGGCGGTCGCATCGGACAGTCCACACCGAATGCGACGCTGCTGATCAAGGTCGCTTGCGAGCACGCGGTCGGCAAGCGGGCGCAGCTCGGCATCTTCGGCACGGACTATGCGACGCCGGACGGTACGGGTATCCGCGACTACATCCATGTCGAGGATCTGGCGCGCGCGCATCTGGGCGCGCTTGATCATCTGCGCAACAGCGGCGACTCACTCACGCTCAATTGCGGCTACGGACGTGGCTACAGCGTACGCGAGGTCATCGACTCGGTGGCGCGCGTCAGCGGCAAGAAACTCGACGTGGTCGAATATCCGCGCCGCGCCGGCGATCCACCGATGCTGATCGCGCGCAGTGAACGCTTGCAGCGGGTTCTGGGTTGGAAGCCGCAGCACGATGACCTTGATTTCATCGTGCGCAGCGCGCTCGCCTGGGAGCGCCGGCTCGCAGCCGCTTGAATTGCCATGCGCCAGAAATTTCGCAACACCCCGCTTCGGGCAGGAAGCATCATCCGCTCACGCCATCACGTCAGAACGGAAACACGCCGGTGGATCAGACGTTGACGATGAAACCGCGCGAATGGTCGGGCGGCGGCACATCGCGCTCGAACGGACATCGCCGCACCGATCACGTCGCTGTCGATGGAGGTCTGCCGCGCCTGTCAGGAACGTTTGCGCAGCGCGTTGATGATGTAGTGCTGCATGTAGCCGATCGACGCCATCAAGCCGAGCTTCTCGACATGACGATAGATATGCCACTGCCAGCGCGCCGCCTTCCATTTGTTCGACGAGACCGAACCATCACGAACCAGATACCACGCCAGCGGTTGTTCGGGCTCGACACAGATCGCGCCACCGGCACGCCGCACGCGTTCGAGCCAGAACACGTAGTCCTCGTGGCCGACGCGCTGGAAATGCGCATCGCCAAGCGAGCGTTCGTAGACGCCGGTCAGGTTGCCGATGCGGTTGCTCTTGAGCATGGCCACGTAGTCGACGGTCGGGGGCGGCCGCACGCGCGAGAGCAGTCGCCCGTCTTCGCCGACGCGATCGTAGGCTGTGTAACTCACTCGCGCGGAGGTCACGCGCATCGCAGTGATCTGGCGCGCGAGTTTGTCCGGATGCCACCAGTCGTCACTGTCCAGAAAGGCGATGTAGCGTCCTTGCGCCGCGTCCAGCGCGAGATTGCGCGCCGCCGCCACGCCGCCGTTCACCGGCATGCGC
>JBDSFA010000249.1:0-10754 GCA_039919785.1 Dokdonella sp.
GACTGTTGCTCTTGAAATAACGGCCGTTGTCGTCTTGCTCCAGCAGGGCACTGTGGGCATCACGCGCCGCGGCGATGCGTACGTGATTCGCCTGCTTCAATTCGAGATCGGCGCTGGCGGCGAATGCTTTGGCGAGCAAGGTCGCCTCGGCGGCGGGCACACCCGTATCGACTCCCGCGCCGATGCGATGCAGCCGGTACGTCTTGTCGTCCTGCTCGATGCGCAGCTTGCCGCGCACGGCGAGGTCGACGATATCGGCGGCGAAGCAGCGATCGTCGTAACCCATCTTCTGGATATGGCGCAGCGTGCCCGGAGAGAATCCTGGCGGCGCCTCGTACTGCGGAAAGATCACGCCCGGTTTCGGGTCGCGCCCGACCCGCAGCCATTGTGCGAGGTAGTACAGCCATACCAGTATCAGCCCGCCTGCACCGACGATTACGCCGCCGTTGTCGCGCATGAACCAGTTCGCGCGCGCGGCATTCGTGGGCGACACGACCACGCCCCTCGGAAAGCGGACGACGATGGTCAAGCCATTGCGCGGCGGCAGTGTCTTGGTTGCGGTGAAGCTCGCGTGCGAAGGCGCATCGATGCTGGCGGTATAGGCCTTGCCCTTTTCGCCTTGCGCGCCGGTGTACGCTTCCACATGCAGATTGTCCTGCGCTATCGCCCCGGGCAGCGTCACCTCGGCGCTTGCTGCATCGATCGGGAAATCCCAGCCGTTGCCGGTCGCGTTCCAGTACAGCTCGTCGTGATCGGCGAAGAAACCAAGCTGGCGCGTAGTGCGGTATTGGAATGCATACGTGTGCTCGCCGCTATCCAGCGTCACGTCCTTGGCGCCGAAATAGACGCGCATGCCGTTGGATTGCGCTTCGCTGTGGAAGGGCTCGTCGCTGCCGTCGCGCGTCAGCGAGCGGGCTTCGAAATCGACATGCACGCGGTTGCCGTAGCGATCGCGATAGTCGGTCGGGAAGTCGCGAAAAATGCCGTGGCGAATCTGGTTGGCTTCGGAGCGCACGCGAATCGTCTCGGTGACGCGCATGCTCGCATCGGCATTGACGAGGATTTCGCTGTGGAATGCGAGGATGCGTTCGTCCGCCGTTGCACCGCCGGCGATCAGGGCGAGGATGAGGCACAGGCTCTGCAGCAGACGCTTCATGCAGGTGACTCCTGATCGTTGCCTTGGCGGAAAAAATCCGCAGGCTTGAAATTTGCCGCGCGCGCAATGAGCAGGCCGGGAAACGTCTCGATGCGGTTGTTGAGCTCGCGCACGGCGCCGTTGTAGAAGCGCCGTGCGTATTGCAGGTGATCCTCAATGCCGACCAGATCGCGCTGCAAGACGAGGAAATTCTCGCTCGCCTTGAGGTCCGGATAGCGTTCCTGCAGGGCCAGGATGCGATTGATCTGCTGTGCCAGCTCGCCTTCGAGCTGCGCCTTGTCGGAAAGCGAAGCCGCGGCCATCGCGCGCGTGCGCAGCTCGGTTACCGAAGTTAACGTCGCGCGCTCATAGTCGGCATAGCCATGCACGGCGGCGACCAGCTGCGGCACGAGGTCATGCCGGCGCGTCAGTTGCACGTCGATGTCGCTCCAGGCCGCGCGTACCTGGTTGCGCGCGCCAACCAGATCGTTGAACACGGCCACGACCGCACCGGCAAACACGAACACGATAGCGCCAAGCCACCAGATCGCCATGCGGATTCTCCCCGGGTCCGCGCGCGACTCTATACGCCCGAAGGACCCGCCTGCAACGGCCCGCGCGTCGGCACGGAGCGTTGATGTTTGGGGGGGGGCGATATGATTGCGGCGCCATGGAGCATGGCAGCATTTTCAATATTGGGAAAAGGATAGTCATGTACGGAAACAAATTTGCACTACTTGCCGTCGCGATGGGGTTGGCAGTCGGTCAGGCCTGCGCGACAGATGCTTCGTTCACTAAAACAACCGGATTCACCACGGATGGCCGTGGCGCACAGATCGTCGTCTACCCGGCCGCGGGAATGACGTTCGACGCGAAGGCCACGGCAATGCTGGCGCAGGAAGCACTTGACGCCTACGCGAATCTGCATCCGGAACACCAGGGCAGCACCGTCGTCTCCATCGGCCAGCAGGCCGACGGTCGCATCGAGGCGACCGTGTTGCCGTATGCGGTTCCCCCCGGCCAGACCACTTCCACGACTGGCTCGGAACCGCCGACGCCTGAGCCCCCCCCCTCGAATCCGAACGGTGTTACCAGGATTGACTATCACATCACCAACTACAACGGCTGGAATCGCGATACGTCGTATCGGCGGGACAGGAGCACGGGCCCTAGCGGCGGTGATGTGTACGGCGATTGGAGCAAAACTTCCGACAACCTGTACGAGTCTCCCACCAGCGGCGCCGGTGGCGGCGGTCCCAATTGCCACGCGCATGGCAATTGCCCGGCAGAGCAGTAGATCAGCTGTTGATTCGTAACGATTAAACAAATCGACCGAATCAATTCCGTTACCGACGCCCTCTCTCGCTGGTGCGAGAGAGGGCGTCGACGGGCTTGTAAACTATTTGCATGCCGAACCCACGAGTGGCGGGCTCGCGCCGGTTAGTCTGCGTCAGGCCGCGGACCTCGCGACGGCACCCGCAGGATGGCCAGATGGCAACAGTGGGGCCTGCGCAACAAAGGCCGGTCGGCGTCTGCGCTACCATGTGCGCCATGAACGAACCCCGTACCACGCATTTCGGCTACCGCGACGTCGCCGAGGCCGACAAGGCCAAGCTCGTCGGCGAAGTCTTCACCTCCGTCGCGCGCAAATACGACGTGATGAACGACCTCATGTCATTTGGCGTGCATCGCCTTTGGAAACGCTATTTCGTCGGCACCAGCGGCGTGCGCGAAGGCGATCGTGTGCTCGACCTCGCTGGCGGCACCGGCGACATCGCCGCGCTGCTGCTGCCCAAGGTTGGAAAGACGGGCAGCGTGGTGGTCGGCGACATCAACGGCGACATGTTGCGTGTCGGCCGCGACCGCATGCTCGATCGCGGCAAACTGCATGGTCTGGACTGGTCGCAGATGGACGCCGAGGCGCTGCCGTTTCCGGACAAGAGCTTCGACTGCGTCACGATGGCATTCGGCCTGCGCAACGTCACGCGCAAGGAAAACGCGCTGGCCGAAATCCACCGTGTGCTGAAGATCGGCGGCCGCGCGCTGGTACTCGAATTCTCCAGCGTGCGCGCAGAGTTCCTGAAGCCGCTGTACGACTTCCATTCGTTCCAGGTGCTGCCGCGCATCGGCAAGCTGATTGCCGGCGACGATGCGAGTTATCGCTACCTGGCCGAATCGATCCGCAAACACCCGGACCAGGCGACGCTGAAGGCGATGATGGAAACCGCCGGCCTCGCCAAGGTCGACGTGCGCAACCTCAGCGCGGGCATCGTGGCGATACATCGCGGATATCGCATCTGAGATCTCCTGTATGCGCGTGTTGGTGACTGGCGCTCTCGGATTCATCGGTACACAGATCGTTGCTGCATTGTCCGTCGCCGGCCACGAGGTCGTGCGCGCTGTGCGTGCCGGGCGCGTCGCCGCACGCTCCGAACAGCCGGCGATCATCTGCGATATGGCGGCTGATCTGTACGAGGAAGACTGGCTGCCACGCCTCGCGGGCATCGATGCGGTCGTCAATTGCGCCGGCATCCTGCGTGAGCACGGCAGCGATCGTTTCGACGCCGTGCATGTGCAGGCGCCGCTGGCATTGTTCCGTGCCTGCGCCCGCATGCAGGTACGTCGTGTCGTGCAGATATCGGCATTGGGCGACCCGGCTGATGGAGAGTTCATTGCCTCCAAGCACCGCGGCGACGATGCGCTGCTTGCACTCGATCTCGACGCCATCGTGCTTCGGCCGTCCGTCGTCTACAGCACCGCTGGATCCCATGGTGGCACGTCGCTGCTGCGTGCGCTGGCGGCCCTGCCGGGGTTCGTCGTTCTGCCAGGAAGCGGTGCGCAGCGATTGCAGCCGGTCGCGGGTGAGGATGTGGGTCTCGTCGTCGTGGCAGCGCTCGCACATCCGCAGCTGGCGCACGTGACTTTCGACGTCGTCGGCCCCCAAGTCCTCACGCTGGCAGACTACCTGCTCGCATGGCGTCGTTGGCTCGGCGCGAGGCGCGCGTGCAAAATCCACGTGCCGATGATTCTCGTTCGGATCGGCACATCGCTGGTCGAGGTCTTTGGCAGGGGGCCGCTCGGTTCGACGATGCGGCGCATGCTTGAGCGCGGCAACGTTGGTGCACCGGATGCCTATGAGCGACTGTGCACTCAATTGGGAGTGGTGCCGCGCTCGCTCGCGCATGCGCTCACCGCTGTACCCGCGCAGAAGCAGGACCGCTGGCATGCGCGGCTGTATTTCGCGTTGCCGCTTCTGAGATTTACGCTCGCGCTGCTGTGGATCGCTTCTGGATTGCTGGGTCTGATGTCTTCGTCAGCGGACATCGCGGTAGCGACGCAGGGCGGTGCGCTGCCGATCCCGTCCGTCGTGATGCTCGTGCGATTCAGTGGGGCAGTCGACCTGATTCTCGGCGTGCTCTGTCTTGCACATTGGCGACCGCGCTGGGTGCTGGCATCGATGCTGACGATGGTGATCGGCTATACGCTAGCGATCGGAATCCTGTGGCCGCGGTACTGGCTCGATCCATTCGGTGGTCTTGCCAAGAACCTGCCGCTGGCTGCGGCGCTATGGGTACTACTGGCGACTGAGGAGCGGCGATGAACGTCTATCTGCTGCTGAAGACCGCACATATCCTCTCGGCGGCTCTGTTGTTCGGCACCGGTCTCGGCACGGCGTTCTTCTTGTGGTTCACGCATCGTAGCGGCGATGTCCATGCGATCGCGCGTGTCGCACGTTTGACCGTGCTGGCGGACTGGCTATTCACTACCCCCGCCGTCATCACGCAGCCGCTGAGCGGTTTCGCATTGATGCACATGGCGGGTTATGACGGTCGGCAGGCCTGGTTGCAACTGGCTTTCGTGCTCTACCTGGTGGCCGGCGTATGCTGGATTCCCGTGGTCGTACTCCAGTGGCGTGCGCGCGATCTTGCCGTGCAATCGGCAAACGACAATACCGCATTGCCGGATGCGTACCGGCACGCCATGCGCTGGTGGTTCGCGCTCGGCTGGCCTGCGTTCGCAGCCGTGCTTGCGACGTACTGGCTGATGGTGGTGAAACCGGCGCTGTGGGACTGATCGTCTTTGCATCGCGTTTACATCACGGCAGCACTTTCGTCACAGGCGCGTGCGGCCGGGTAAGTGAAGCCTGTCGCGTTTCCCTCCCGAGGAAACCGCTATGCGTAACAAGTTGATCGATGTTCTGTTGGCCACTTTGCTCCTTGCAGCCTCGTCACTCGCCTGCGCGGCGGACGAAGAGAAAGACGCTGACGCGACCGCCGACAAGGACGCGAAGGCGGCTAAAAAGGACGAGAAGCCGATACCGCCGGAAAAGACCGCGGTCTCGCATGGCAGCGTCGACATCGGTGGGCGCACGATCCACTACACCGCGACAGCGGGCAGCGTGCTGATCCGCGACGACAAGGAAAACAAACCGAATGCGAGCGTGTTCTACGTCGCGTACACGGCGGACGTCGGCAAGAACGCGTCGACGCGTCCCAGCACGTTTTTCTACAACGGCGGGCCGGGTTCGCCGACGATCTGGCTGCACATGGGTTCGATCGCTCAGATGCGCGTCGAATCGGCGAGTGCCGCAGCGACTGCGCCAGCGCCGTATCGCCTGGCGCCGAATGCGGATAGCTATTACCCGGCCGGGCATATGGTTTATCTGAATGTCGATGCGCTGAAGCAGTTCAAGACCGATCTCGATGCGTTCTACGACCGCACTTCCGGCGCGCAGGAGACGCCTCGCAAGAAGAGCTCGTAAACGGAGCAGATGACGCACCGATCCGTCGTTTTGGGCGACAATCAACGCTCGTCCACCGCAGCTTCATCCATTCGAGTTCATTCAACCGAGTTCATACGAAGAGGGATTCGCCGTGTTGCTTTCGCGTCTCGCTGTCTGCTCCGCCTTGCTGCTCACTGTCGATGCCATTGCGGCCGACCCGCACAGTTACGCGAATATCGACCAGGTCAGCGTGCGTTCGCTCGCGCTCGATTTCAGTGTTGACTTCGGCAAGCGCGAATTCGCCGGCAGCGCCGAACTCGCGCTCGACTGGCACGACAACTCCGCGCACGAACTGGTGCTGGATACGCGCGACCTCACGATCGACAAGGTGGAAGCCGTCGATGCCGGCGCTGCTCCCCGTGCGTTGCATTGGACGCTGGCCAAGCGCGATCCGATCCTCGGTTCGGCACTGCGTATCGAGCTCGGGCAGCAGGCTGCGCTCGTGCGCATCCAGTACCACACCGCACCGAGCGCCTCCGGCCTGCAGTGGATGACGCCGGCGCAGACTGCGGGCAAGCAGCATCCGTTCGTGTACTCGCAATCCGAATCGGTTCATGCGCGCAGCTGGGTGCCGCTGCAGGACACGCCGTCGGTACGTTTCACTTATACCGCGCATGCGCGCGTGCCCAAGCCGCTACGCGCAGTGATGAGTGCCGACAACGACACGCAACACGCACTCGACGGCGACTTCAGTTTCAAGATGGAGCAACGGATTCCGTCGTACCTGCTCGCCATCGCCGTCGGCGACCTGGCGGCGCGCGAAACCGGACCGCGCAGCGCGGTGTATGCCGAGCCATCGATTGTTGATGCGGCGGCGAAGGAGTTCGCTGACACCGAAAAGATGATCGCGACGACAGAAAAACTATACGGCCCGTATCGCTGGGGTCGCTACGACATCCTCGTGCTGCCGCCGAGTTTTCCGTACGGTGGCATGGAGAATCCGCGCCTGACCTTCGCGACGCCGACCGTGATCGTTGGCGACAAGAGCCTGGTTTCGCTGGTCGCGCACGAGCTTGCGCATTCGTGGTCGGGCAACCTCGTGACCAATGCCGCATGGAAGCACATGTGGCTCAACGAGGGCTTCACCACCTATGTCGAGAACCGCATCGTCGAAGCGGTCTACGGCAAGGCTCAGGCCGACGAAGAATTCATTCTTGCAGCCGACGAACTGCGCCGCGAAATCGCTGACACGCCCAAGCCCGACCAGCGACTGGTGCCGGACTTCGACGGTCGCGATCCGGATGATGCCGGCTCCGACTTCGCTTACACGAAAGGGGCGTGGTTGTTGCGCACGCTCGAAGCGCGCTTTGGCCGCGCAACGTTCGATGCGTATCTGCGTGGCTACTTCGACCAATTCGCATTCCAGAGCATCACCACCGAACAGATGCTCAGCTACCTGCAGCCGAACCTGCTCGACAAGTATCCCGGCAAGATGAGTCTGGCTGACGTGAAAGCGTGGATCGACGAGCCCGGTATTCCCGCCAATGCTACGGTGCCGAAGTCCCCGCGCTTTGACGCGATCGCGGCCGCGCGCACCGAATGGTTGGCCGGCACGCGCCAGGCGGCCGATATCGGCGCGAAGGACTGGAACACGCACGAATGGATGTATTTCCTTGATGGCTTGCCGGAAAAAGTCGCGCTTGATCGACTCGCCACTTTCGATGCGGCGTGGCACATGACCGGCGCCGCAAACGCCGAAGTCGCGCGACGCTGGTATCTCGTCGCGATCCGCAGCGACTATCGCCCGGCACGTACGCAGATGGCCGCGTACATGACGCGCATCGGTCGACGCTATCTGGTTGTGCCGCTGTACGAAGCGCTGGCGAAAACGCCGGAGGGGCTTGCGTTCGCACGTGGCGTGTACGCAAAGGCGAAGTCTGGTTATCACCCAATGACGCAAGCGAGCATCGACAAGGCGCTGGCCAAGAAGAAGGCGTGAGCGCGCTGCCTATGCTGAAATTGCACGGCTTTTCGGGCGGGGTCGTATTCTGTGCCGGCGTCGCGTGCGTCGCCGGCGCGTTGTTGCATCTTGCGATAGCGCTCGGCGGTCCCGATTGGTATGCCTTCTTTGGCGCGCCGAAGGGTATTGTGGCGATGGCGCGCGCCGGCAACGCGCGCGCGCCGATCTCCTGCGTCGTCATCGCTGGCATCCTGAGTGTGTTCGCAGCGTATGCATTCTCCGCCATCGGCATGATACGGCGGCTGCCTTTGCTGAGAGCCGGCGTGACGTTTATCGCAGCCATCCTGGTCCTGCGCGGCATTCTGTTCGCGCCGATCCTGCTTTGGCGGCCGCATCTGCTCGCCGGCATCTGTGACTGCCGCACGATCGATCTCTTCATCGTGATCAGTTCGCTGATCTGCCTCGGTATCGGCGTCGGCTTTGCGATGGCTGCGTGGGCATTGCCACACTGGCGCGCAAGCGCGCATTGAGCGATCCACGCACAGCGCTTTCGTGATCGAGGCACGGACCATTCGCGCAATCGTCGCAGGAGTTGCGACGCGCGCTGCGCACTATCCGTTCCGCATCGGATGCCGTTATCGCCCCAGGGATGGGGCGCCTCTCCAAGGCAGTTTTCACGCGGCGAAATCGTCAGTGGCGCCGCGTCTTTTTTTGACGGCCATGGATGGCCCGAATGCCGGTCCACTGGCGTTCCAGACGCCAGTAGACACTCCCCACATCCCTGTGGGTCGGTCCCCTGGCGTTCCAGACGCCCGCGGACACTCCCCACATCGCTGTGGGTCGGAAATGCAGGAGCATTTTCCGGCGAAGGGGCTTTCATGGGGGCGGTTTCAACAGCGATGCTTGTTAGCCCTCCCCTTCAAGGGGTGAGCCGGGATTTCGCGCGGCATGGCGCGCGCCGGCGAACGGCTGCACATGGATGTGCAGACCGGGCCTCCAAGGGCAGGATGCCCGATGGTTGGGTGGGGATCGTGTCGCTCGCGAGCAAATACGCATCGCGGCTGAAGCCGCTCCTATAGAATCACTTGCTGGTTGTCGCGGGCACCGATAGGCGATGGAAATCCGCGCCTGTCTTCCACTGCGGAAACGTGGTCGCGTCGGCCAGCTGTTTGCCGACGACATGCATCGCCTCGATGTCCTCGATCACGCCACGGAAATCCCACTTCGGATCGTATTCGTCAGTGACCTTGTGATAGCGGTTCGCGGTGTAGTCGGTATACGCCTTGCGGCCCGCTTCCTCACCGCCGTCGACAAGCGTCAAGCCGGAACGCAGATACAACACGGGTACGCCGAAGCGCGCGAAGTGCAGCTGGTCGGAGCGGAAGAAGAATCCTTTTTCCGGCGCATCGTCGGGTACCACGTTGCGGCTTTGTTGAGCGGCGGCCGCCTTGATCATGTCGTCGATCTCCGATTGCCCCCAGCTGATCACGGCAACGTCCTTGCTTGGCCCCATGATCGGCAGCGCATCGATGTTGATGTCTGCCACGGTCTTGGCGAGCGGAAATGCCGGATGCGTCACGTAGTAGCGCGAGCCGAGGAGACCCGCTTCTTCCAGCGTGTCGGCAATAAACAGCATCGAACGCTGCGGCGGTGGATCCTGATGCGCAAACGCCTCGGCGAGCTCCAGCAGGGCGGCGATGCCGGTGCCGTTGTCGATGGCGCCGTTGTAGATCTGGTCGCCTTGCAGTTTCGAATCGCGGCCAAAGTGATCCCAATGCGCGGAGTAGACGACGACTTCATCCGGACGCGTGCTGCCGCGGATCATGCCGATCACGTTCTCCGAACTCGAATGCGCGATCGTGCTGGTGAAGTGCAGTGATGCGGACGCGCCAAGCTCGGTCGGCGTGAAGCCGCGCTGATCCGCGCTCGCCTTGAGTGCGTCGAAATCCTTGCCGGCCTTGGCGAACACACGCCGCGCCGCTTCGGTGGTGATCCAGCCGGCGGCGGCGAGCCGCGGTTCCGGATCTTCGCTCGCAGGCAGGCTGTCCTGCACGCCGGCCCAGCTGTTGACGACGACTTCCCACGGATACCCCGCGCCCGCCGTCTCGTGCACGATCAGACAGGCCGCGGCGCCCTTGCGCGCGGCTTCCTCGAACTTGTAGGTCCAGCGGCCGTAATAGGTGAGTGCGCGGCCTTTGAACAAGTTGTCGTCGTGATTGCCCCAGCCCGGATCGTTGACCAGCACGATGACCGTCTTGCCCTTCACGTCGAGGCCGGCATAGTCGTTCCATTGATACTCCGGCGCGTCGACGCCGTAGCCGGCGAACACGACCTGCGAATCCTTGATGTCGACGCTGGCGGT
The DNA here is from genome assembly GCA_039919785.1 of Dokdonella sp. Lineage (GTDB taxonomy): Bacteria > Pseudomonadota > Gammaproteobacteria > Xanthomonadales > Rhodanobacteraceae > Dokdonella_A. Next base: position 10,181 of record JBDSFA010000249.1, read on the forward strand.
CGAATTGGGCGAGCCGACGATGATGTCCTTGCGATAGGCGAACGGTTCCTGGTTACCGCCGACGTTCACGTCGAGCGTGACCTCGTCGGTATCGTTCACGCTTGTCTCGACCATCGGCACGGTCTGGAACCAGTCGCCCTTGTTGCCCGCCTTGAGGCCAAGCTGCTCAAACTGATCCTTGATCCAGGCCGTCGTGATGCGCTCGCCGAGTGCACCGGGCCTGCGTCCCTCAAATTCGTCGGACGACACCTTCTTGAGTCGTGCGGCGAAGTCTTCGGCGGTGATGGCAGCGGAGGTGCGACCGTTGGCGGTGGGCACGACCGGTGCAGGTTTGGCGGGTGGTGAAGCTGCGACGTTCTGAGCGACAGGCGTGGATTCTTGAGGCTTGCAGGCTGCAAGGATCAACGCGACGGTAGCGGCTGCGATGTAGCGGATGGCGCGGGTGCGCATGCGGGACCCCAGCGTGACGGGCATGCGCGATTCTATGCCGTTGCGGTCGCTGTCTGGCGCTGGATCATTCGGCGCCGATGGCGACGCTTTTCCGGTTTGGAAAAAAATGTAGGAGCAACCGTCT